>JBATKC010000203.1:0-3529 GCA_049669065.1 Gammaproteobacteria bacterium | reverse complement strand
ATCCCGCACCGGTGATCGAGGCCTATGCGCGCAAGGTCCGCGACAACAGTCTCGCGGTGGACCTGCGTCTCGGTGCGAAGCAACTCGCCGGCCTGACCGATCCGGCGGCGCGTATCGGTGCGCTCGGGCGGATCATGGCCCGGCTGCGCGACGGCATCCCGGTCAGCGGTCATCCGCTGGACGGCATCGATCTGATGAACAGTCTCGAAGCCCAGGTCTTCGGACTGGCGCAACGTCTGGATGTGGACGGCGGCAGCATAAGCCGCGCCGATTCACTGGCGCTGATGAAGTCTCTGGCGATGGCGGGCTATGGCGTCGGACTGTTGACGCGTTTCGAACTCGACAATATCGACGCCAGCCTGGCCCGGCTCGATCAGGACCAGCTGCCCTTGACCGAATACAGCAGCCAGCTGGCCTATCTGGGCCGCGCACCCGGCTGGGCCTCACGCCGGCTGGCGTTCTATTTCGAGCAGCCGATCGCGCGACTGGCGCAGATCGAGCCGCTGGCCGAGACGTTTATCCCTGACCGTATGCGCGGCAGTCCGATGATCTTCTATTCGCGGCTGCTCAATCCGCTGGTGGTGGACGCGATGCAGCTCGCCGGTGTGCGTCAGCAGATCTTTGGCGAGACCGTGGGCACCGGTCTGCGCAGTCTGAACCCGGGCATCAGCCGCGGCGTGTTGCTGACCCTGGAACAGGCGCTGGCCCGTGAAGCCAGCACCGCTGACGCCATTGTGATCGTCCCCGAGACGATCTCCGAGCTGCCGGTGGTAGCTGGCATCCTGACCGAGAACGAGGGCAATGCGCTGTCCCATGTCCAGCTGCTGGCGCGCAATCTGGGTGTGCCCAACGTGGTCGTGGCCAACCCGCTGCTGCCGCGGCTCGAGCGCTATCTGGGACGCAAGATTTTTGTCGCTGCCAGCCGCGGCGGCGTGGTCGAGATACGGCTCGACGAGGATGCGCCGGCGGCGGCTACCGAGGCCCAGGGGCCGGTCGAGAAGATATCCATCGACGTGGCGCGGATGGATCTGGATACCCAGCGGCTGATCCCGGCCACCGAACTGGGACCGGAGGATTCCGGTGTGCGCGTGGGCCCGAAGGCGGCCGAGGTCGGCAATCTGACAAACAAATTCCCGGGTCAGGTTTCGCCGGCGGTCGCGGTGCCATTCGGGCTATTCAGCCACGCGCTGACCGAGCGCCGGGTGACGCCGGGCGGACCCACGCTGTTCGAATGGATGACCACGCAATATGACGAGCTCGATACGATCACGGATCCGGCTGAACGTGACCGCCGCGCCAATGAAATGCTGGCGACCGTGCGCGGCTGGTTTATGCAGCGGCCGGCCAATGCCGAGAAAGTGGCGGCTTTCCGCCAGTCGCTGCGCGACAACTTCGGACCCGATGGCAGCTATGGCGTGTTTGTACGCTCGGACACCAATGTCGAAGACCTGGCCGGTTTTACCGGCGCCGGACTGAACCTGACCGTGCCCAATGTGGTGGGCGAGGACAACATCATCGCGGCCATGCGCCGGGTCTGGTCGTCGCCGTTTGAGGAGCGGGCCTACGGCTGGCGGCAGTCGATCATGAACGACCCGGAACATGTCTATGTGTCGGTACTGCTGCACAAGAGCGTCAACGCGGCCAAATCCGGCGTGATGATCACCGCCGATGTGGAGAGCGGTTCGCGCGACTACATCACTTTGGCGGTCAACGAAGGCGTCGGCGGTGGGGTCGAGGGCCAGGCAGCCGAGAGCCTGCTGATCGATCGCAACGACGGCACGGTGCGTTTGCTGGGCTCGGCGACCGCGCCACAAAAACGCGTGCTGCTGACGACCGGTGGATCGGAGCGGGTGCCGGCCTCGGGTCTGCCGAGGGTGCTGACCAATGCGGATATCGCCCAGCTGTTGACGTTTGTCGAGCGCCTGCCCGGCTGGTTTGAAAACATGCCCGAGGCGGAACGCGCAAAAGCGGTGGCGGATGTCGAATTCGGCTTTCTCGACGGTAAGCTCTATCTGTTCCAGATTCGTCCCTTTGTCGAAAACAAACGTGCCAGCCGCAGCACCTATCTGCAAAAGCTGGACGCGGGTCTGGCCGAGAACGCGGACCGGACCGTGGTCATGGCGGAACGGCCTGGAGGCCAACGATGAAAACGAGAGCGAAGGCGCTGGCCCTGCTGGCCGGATGTGTTGTCATTGCGGGTGCGGCGCTGGCCTATCCCATCGACGCCTATGACGAGACCGGCATCCGCCGTCTCGATTACTACCAGCGCGCGCAGACGGGCGAGGTACGGGGCCGCAAACTCTCCCCGGGCGCGCGCTTGTCCACCGACTATGTCGAGCCCCGGTTGCTGGATACCGACTACGGCTTCGAGTTCGAAACCGACGAGGCCTATGTCCGTCAGCTCAAGAGCTTTCTCGGCGCAGATGCGGCGCGTTATGGCGTGGCCGTGCTGGATGTCACCGATCCGGCCAATCCGATCTATGCGGATCTCAATGGCGGTCTCCGCGAGAACGTCGGCAGTGTCGGCAAGATGATGGTGGGTCTGGCCTTCTTCCAGGCGCTGGCGGATGTCTATCCTGATGATGTGGCGGCGCGGGAGCGCATCCTGAAAGACACCTGGATCGTGGCGGATGATTTCGTCAATTATGATCATCATGAAGTCGTGTTCTGGGATCCGGACACGATGGATTTCGCCTTCCGCCAGGTCCGTCCCGGTGATTCGGGCAGTCTGTATGAATGGCTGGACTGGATGCTCTCGGCCAGCAACAACGGCGCCGCGTCCACGGTCGAGAAACATCTGATCCTGCTCAAGCATTTTGGCGCCGAGTACCCGGTCAGCGCCGAACGGGAGGCCGCATTTTTCGCCGAGACCGGTCCCAAGTCCCGGGGCGAGATATTTCTCGACGCGATGAATGGCGCGGTGACCCGCAACGGGCTGGATCCGGCTCTGCTGCGTCAGGGCAGCTTCTTTACCCGCACCGGCAAGCAGAAGGTCGCCGGTACCTCGAGTTACGGCAATCCGCGCGAGCTGGTGCATCTGCTGATGCTGATCGAGCAGGGCAGGATGGTGGACCCCTGGTCCAGTACCGAGATGAAACGGCTGCTCTATATGACGCAAAAACGCATCCGCTATGCGTCCCATCCGGCGCTGTTCGATTACGCGGTATATTTCAAATCCGGCTCGCTCTACAGCTGTCAGCCGGAGCCGGACTTCGTGTGCAAGAAATATCAGGGCAACAAACGCAACCAGCTCGCGTCGGTGGCGATCGTCGAAGGCCCCGAGGAGACCCTCGATGTCCACTATCTGGTGGCCGTGAGCTCAAACGTGCTCTACAAGAATTCCGCGGTGGCGCATCAGACGCTGGCCATGCGGATCCATCGCATGGTGGAGGCGCGCCACGCCGAGCGGCTGGCTCAGCGCAAGGCCGAACGGGCAGCGGAGGCGGTTGTACCGAACCCGCCGGTGCTCGAGGGCGATCCTGTGGTGCCGGACCCGCCGGTGCTTGAAGGTGATCCTGTGGTCATCGAC
>JBATKC010000202.1:0-2602 GCA_049669065.1 Gammaproteobacteria bacterium | reverse complement strand
GTTCAAGGTGGCGGCGCCCGAGCAGGCCGCCCGCGGTGCGGACATCGTCGCGCTGCTGACGCCCGATATGGCGCAACCCGGCGCCTATGACGCGGTAGCGCCCTCGCTCAAGCCCGGTTGCGCCGTGTTGTTCGCCCACGGCTTCAATATCCACTACGGTCGCATCACCCCGGCCGAGGACATCGACGTGATCCTGGTGGCGCCGAAAGGCCCCGGCGATCTGGTGCGGCGCCAGTACGAGGAAGGACGCGGCGTGCCGTGTCTGGTGGCGGTAGCCCAGGACGCCACCGGCAAAGCCAAACAGCAGGCGCTGATCTATGCCGACGGCATCGGCGGTACCCGCGGCGGTGTGCTCGAAACCACCTTCGCCGAAGAGACCGAGACGGATCTGTTCGGTGAGCAGGCGGTGCTGTGCGGTGGCGTGACCGAGCTCGTCCTGCAGGGTTTCGAGACCCTGACCGAGGCCGGCTATCAGCCCGAAGTGGCGTATTTCGAGTGCATGCATGAGCTCAAGCTCATCGTCGACCTGCTGCACGAGGGTGGCCTGGCCAAGATGCACGAGTTTGTCAGCGAGACTGCCAAATACGGCGATCTGACCCGTGGGCCGCGGGTGGTCGACGAACATACCCGCGAACAGATGCGGACCGTGCTCAAGGAGATCCAGGACGGCACCTTCGCACGTCAGTGGGCGGAAGAATACGAAGCCGGATTGCCCAACTACACCGCGCTGATGGAGAAGGACCTCGAGCATCCGGTCGAGAAAGTGGGTCAGGAGCTGCGCGCCCGGATGTCGTGGCTGAAGGCGAAGAAGAAGGCCGCCGCCTAATGCTGACCGGGGCGCAATTGCTGATCAGGGCGCTGGAGCAGGAGGGCGTGGAGACCGTCTTCGGTTACCCCGGTGGCGCCATCATGCCGGTCTATGATGCGCTGGTCGATTCAAGCCTGAAGCATATACTCGTGCGCCACGAGCAAGGCGCGGTGCTGGCGGCTGACGGTTATGCGCGCACCAGCGGTCGCGTCGGTGTGTGCATGGCCACGTCGGGGCCCGGCGCCACCAACCTGATCACCGGCATCGCCAACGCATACCTGGACTCGGTGCCGCTGGTGGCCATCACCGGCCAGGTGCCGACCGCGCTGATGGGCACGGATGCCTTCCAGGAAGTGGACATTTTCGGCATGACCATGCCGATCGTGAAACACAGCTTCCTGGTGCGGCGCGTAGAAGACATCCCGCGTGTGGTGGGCGAGGCCTTCCACATCGCCGCCGAAGGCCGCCCGGGTCCGGTGCTGATCGACCTGCCCAAGGACATCACCAATACGTCGACCAGCCAGCCGTCGCTGTTCGAGATGAAGTCGAACGAGCTCGGCGGCCCCGATCCGGACGAAGTCGAGACCGCCTGCCGTCTGATCCGGGATGCCCGCCAGCCGGTGCTGTATGTGGGCGGTGGCGTCGGCATCGGTCGCGCGGTGGAGGCATTCCGCAAGTACACCAAAGGCAGCGGCATCCCGGTGGTCGCGACGCTCAAAGGCCTGGGCGCGGTCCCGACCCGGGACCCCGCATTTATCGGCATGCTGGGCATGCATGGCAACCAGGCCGCGAACGAAGTGGTGCAGGCGGCGGACCTGCTGATCTGCGTCGGCGCCCGCTTCGACGATCGTGCGACCGGCAAACTGGACGGCTTCGCGCCGCGCGCGAAAGTGGTGCACCTGGACGCCGATCCCGCCGAGATTTCCAAGCTGCGCCATGCGGACGCGGCACTGCTGGGTGACCTGAGAAAGTCTCTGGCGGCGCTGCCCACCGGCTTGTCCCTCGAGTCCTGGCAACGCTGGTGTGCGGAACGTAAACAGGCGCGGCAATGGCGTTACGACGCGCCCGGCGAGGGTATCTATGTCCCGGCCATGCTGCGCCAGATCTCAGAGACCGACCCCGAGCTGGTGATCAGCTGTGACGTCGGCCAGCACCAGATGTGGGTGGCGCAACACTGCCACTTCGAGCGTCCCGAGCAGCATCTGACCAGTGCCGGTCTCGGCGCCATGGGCTACGGCATACCGGCAGCGATTGGCGCTCAATTCGCGGATCCCGAGGCCCGCGTGCTGACGGTCAGCGGTGACGGCTCGATCATGATGAACATCCAGGAGCTGGCCACCATCAACCGCTACCAGCTGCCGATCAAGATCATGCTGGTGGACAACGCCTCGCTCGGTCTGGTGCGCCAGTGGCAGCAGTTGTTCCACGGCGAGCGCTACAGCGAAGTGGATCTGTCTGACAACCCGGACTTTGTCGCGGTGGCGAAGTCCTTCGGAATCCCGGGTTTCCGGGTGGAGCGGCGGACGGAGGTGGCGGGCGCCATCGACCGTCTGCTCAACAGTGAGGGACCGATGCTGGCCCATGTCTGCATCGATCCCATGAGTAATGTCTGGCCGCTGGTCCCGCCAGGTCAGACCAACGACGTCATGCTTGAGGAGCAGAGCGCATGAACCACACCATGAAACTGACGATCCGTCGTGTCGTGGGCGCGATGATCCGCGCCCTGGGCCTGATCGAGCGTCGCGGCTTCGCGGTGACTTCGATCAACGCCAGCGAGAACGAGCCCGCTCAGGA
>JBATKC010000201.1:0-5068 GCA_049669065.1 Gammaproteobacteria bacterium | reverse complement strand
CCCGGTGATGGTGGCCGCGGCCCGGCTCTGGCTTGACCAGGGCGAGTACACGACGGCGATCGAGCGGCTCGGTCAATGGACCGCGGACCCGCGCATGACGCCACGGCTGAGCCTGAATCTGAGGCGTCTGCTCGGCGAAGCGCTGGACCGGCTCGGCCGGCACGAGCAGGCCTGGAGCGAGTGGAGCCGGGCCAACGAACTCAGCGAGGGCCATTTCGACCCGGCGCAATTCGACGCGGTACTGGAGATGCTGCAAGACGCCTACCGGCAACCGCGACAGCCGCCTTCGGGCTGGGCGGGGCCGGTGCCGGTGCTGGTGCTGGGGCTGCCGCGCTCTGGCAAGAGCTTGCTCGAGCAGATGCTGTCCTGTCATCCGGATGTCCATGGCGGCGGAGAACTGCGGGTGTTGGTCGCGCTGACCGAGACGCTCCGCCAGCGAAGTGGATCGAGCTTGCCCTATCCGGCCTGTGTCGCCGAGTTGAACCCGGAGCTGACCGGAGCCCTGGCCGAGGCCTACGGCCGGGCCCTGGACGAGCGCAGCAGCGGCGCCCGCTTCCTGGTCGATACCCAGCCGACCAACTATCTGCATCTGGGGCTGGCCGCTGCGATCTGTCCGACGCTACGGGTGGTCTATTGCCGGCGCCGGCCACTCGATCTGGCCCTGGCCTGTTATGCGCGCGGGTTCGCTGACGCGGCTTCGACCGCCTTTAGCCGATCGGTTGCCTGGATTGGCAGCTACATGGCCGGCGTCGATCGTTTGATGGATCACTGGCGTGGTGTCGGCATAGACGTGCTGGACCTGGAATTCGAAGATCTGGTGACGGATCCTGAGCGCCAGCTGAGACGGACGCTAGCATTCCTCGGTCTCGAATGGACCGAGGAATGCAGCGCTTACGACGATCCGGCCAGAGCCAGCCTGTCCGCGCCGCCGGTATTGCACGGGCCGATGCAGGCGGACCAGATCGGTCGTGGCGAAGCTTATCGTCAGCAGCTTCAGGCCGTGCTCGATGCTGCACAGCGGGCGCGTGAGCATGGCTGAGGCGGACTCCGCTCTGCCGGACACCGCAGAGTCCGTAAGGCGCGCGCTGGAAACACGTCCAGACGATCCGCAACTGCTGTGGCGGCTCGCCGGTATCGAGGCCGACACCGGTCGTTTCGGCGCGGCAGCCGCGGCGCTGAGGACCTTGACGGAAAAGTACCCGACACCGGATTCCCTCGATCGCCTGGGGTTCGTTCTTAATCGGCTGGGTCGCTACCGGGAAGCCGTTCCGGTACTGCAGCAAACGCTAAAGCTGCAGCCCGGTCGTGCTTCGGCCTGGAACAGCGCCGGCGAGGCGTTCGGCAATCTCGGTCAGATAAAGGAGGCGATCAACGCGTTCGGCCGGGCGGTACAGTGTCAGCCGGAATTCGGTCATGCCCACTACAATCTGGGTCTGGCCTTGCGTGCGGATGGCCAGAAGGAGGCCGCCGCCGGCGCGCTGCGCCAAGCCGTGATGTTGTCGCCGGACGCTGTCGAACCGCTGCAGACGCTCGGGCTTCTGCTGCACTCCATGGGCCGCTACGAGCAAGCGATCCGCTGTTTCCGCAAGCTGGTCGAACTGCGTCCGCAGGACCCGGCGGCGCACACCAGCCTCGGTACCAGTCTGCACATGCTGGGTGATCTGCAGTCGGCCCGGGATTGCTATCAGCGAGCCCTGGACCTGGGACCCGACTATGCGCCGGCGCACAGCAATCTGGGCATGGTCTACCAGAGCCTGCGTGATGCGGACGAGGCCAACGCCTGCTTCCGCCGCGCGCTGGATATTGCGCCGGACGATGAAGCCGCGCTCGCCGGGCTGGCCGCGAATCTGGATCGACGCGGCCGCTACCAGGCGGGCTGGGACCTGTTGGAAGCCAGGCTGGATCCAGCGCTGAGCCATCTGGAACTGGTGATAACCGCTGCGCAATTGCAGGGACATCTGGGGGATCATGCGCGCGCCGCGGCAATCCTGAATGCTGCGCTGGGGCGCCCGGATCTGGACGATGCAACCCGCCAGCGTCTGTACTTTAGCCTCGGAGCCGCCTGCGATGCCGAGGACCGCTACGCCGAGGCCTTCGAGCACTACCGCCGCGGCAACGAACTCAAACCCGTGCGTTTCAATCAGCAGGAGTATCGCGACGACGTGGCCCGCCTGCTGCGTGTCTACGCCGCCGACTCCCGGGCAGAGCTGGCGCGGGCGGAAGACGATGACCCACGCCCGGTGTTTGTGATCGGTATGCCGCGGTCCGGCACGTCGCTGGTCGAACAGATTCTCGCGTGTCACGCTGAGGTGGCCGGGGCCGGCGAGCTGCTGGATCTCGGTCGTCTGGCCATGGGTCTGGGTCAGCCTGATGGCGTGAAATTCCCGGACAGCGCTGCCAGGGCCAGCCGGGCCGATCTGGAACGCGCCGCGCGCGACTACAGCGCGTGTTTGTCCGCGCAGGATGCGCGGGCGCTACGGGTGACGGACAAGACTCCGGCCAACCACCTGTTCCTCGGCTTTGTCGAACAGATGTTCCCCCGGGCGCATGTGATTCACTGCGTGCGTCATCCGCTGGATACCGCGTTGTCGTGCTACTTCCAGAATTTTGCCGGTCTCGGGATCCCGTTTTCATACCGGCTGGATGATATCTGCACCTACTACAACGGATATCTCCGGGTGATGGATCACTGGCGTCGCCACAGCGGCCTGGAGTTTTATGAAGTGATCTATGAGGAGATGGTCTCGGATCAGGAATCGATCAGCCGCGAACTTGTTGCATTCCTGGGTCTGGAATGGGATCCGGCCTGTCTGAGGTTTCATCAGTCGGACCGTATCGTCTCCACCGCCAGCCATGCCCAGGTGAGGCGTCCGATGTATCGGAGCTCCGTCGGCCGTTTCCGCCACTATGAGCCATGGCTCGGGCCGCTGCTCGAGGGCATCGACTGGGAAGCGTGGCGCGCGACGGGTCTGGCCGACCGGGTCGATGCCCAAATCGATGCATCCTGAAGGGCCCGCTACCGCCGGACTGCTGGCTGCTGCAGACGGGCATGCGCGTCAGGGCCGGTTTGAGCAGGCGCTGGATGCATGCCGTCAGGCCATCGCGGGTTCGCCTGAACATGCAGAAACCTGGCGGTTTTGTGGAGAGCTGGAACTCAAGCTCGGCCGGCTCGAACCGGCCCGCGAGGCGCTGAGCCGGGCGGTGCAGCTGGCGCCCGATTCTGCGGTCACACGGATCAGTCTGTCTCGCTGCCTGATGCGGACCGGCGACACCGCCGCTGCCGTCGCCCAGATCGAGGCGGCCGCAGCGATCGAGCCGGCGCAGGCGGCAACCCAGAATCAGGCAGGGGAGTTGCTTGGTCGGCTTGGACGCCTGGATCAGGCCGCCGTTCTGTTCAGGCGCGCGTCTCAGCTCGATCCCACGCTGGTGGCCGCGCATTTCAACATGGCCATGGCGGATCTGGCGCGCGGGGACATCGACGCGGCCCTCGCGGCACTACAAACCGTGACCGGGCGTTGGCCCGGTCTGGCTGTCGGTTGGCTGCAGCTCGGTGGCGCGCTCAATGCGTCTGGCCGTTATCTGGAGGCCGAGCGTGCATTGCGCCGTCATCTGGAGCTGGATCCCAACAGCGTGGCCGGCCGGATCTGGCTTGGCGCGGCCCTGCAATTTCAGGGCGTTTTCGATCAGGCAGAGCAGCAGTACCGGGACGCCCTGGCGCGCGCTCCGGACAACCCGGACGTACTGGCCAATCTGGGAAAGTTGCTGCAGGTCCAGGGCGAGCCGGATCAGGCTGGATCATGTTTCCGGCGGGCTCTGGCCGCGGATCCGTCGCATGATCAGGCGAGATCGGGCCTCGCCGCATGGCTGGACAATCAGGGCCGCCAGACCGAAGCGCTCGAGCTGCTCGACCAGGGGCCGGGTGCGGATCCGGGGGTGGTGGCACCGATCCGGGCGCGTCTGCTGCGCAAGTCAGGGCGGCGGGAAGAAGCGCGCTCGATGCTGGAGACAGCGCTGGCCAGCCCGTCGCTGGCAGCCGAAGCTCAGGTTCAGCTGCGTTTTTCGCTGGCCCAGCTGCTCGATGAATCCGGCGACTACGAAGCGGCCTGGTCCATGGCCAGGGACGCCAATGCGCTGCGGCGACAATCACTGCCCGCAGGTGTGCCGGCGCAGGACCTGGTGGAGCTCGAACAAGGAGTCGCCGCGATCCGGACCGCATTCTCCGCAGACGCGATGCCGGGCCTGGCGCGCGCATCGGTGACCAGTTCGCGGCCGGTGTTTGTCGTCGGCATGCCGCGCAGCGGCAAGTCGCTGGCTGAGCAGATCCTCTGCAGCCATCCCGGGATCCACGGCGCCGGTGAACTGACCGAGATCGGTGAGGCAAGCGCGATGCTGGGACAGCAGATCGGCGGCTGGCCGGCCGGCGTGCCGCGTGTGACCACGGCGATGCTCGATCAACAGGCCGAGCGATATTTGGCGCGTTTGCAACAGCGGGCGGGCGATGCCGCGCGGGTCACCGACACCATGCCCTTCAACTTCGTCCACATCGGTCTGATCGAGCTGATGTTCCCACAGGCTCGCGTGATTCACTGCGTGCGGCATCCGCTGGATCTGGCCCTGCGTTGCTGGCTCAAGAATTTCGCCGGGCGCAGCCTCGCATTTACCTTCGAGCTGGGGTCGATGGCTGCCTACTTCAGCCATTACCGGACCTTGATGGCGCACTGGCGCAAGGTCAGTGGTGTGCCGATACTCGAATTGCCCTATGAGCGGCTGGTGGCCGAACCCGAGCGTCTGACCCGTCGGCTGGTTGAATTTGTCGGCCTGGATTGGGATCCGCGCTGTCTGCGGTTCTACGAGCCTGGCGTCGCCACCAGCGCGGCCGACACGCCGTTGCGTGAACCGCTCTCAAGTCGTGAAGTCGGCGCCTGGCGTCATTATCAGCGCTGGCTCGAGCCCTATGCGGACACGCTGGATGCGCATGGCTATGAACACCAGACAAGCTGATACAGCCCGGTTGGAACAGGCGATGGCCCACGCCCGCGCGGGACGCGCCGGCGCCGCGGCGCGGATC
>JBATKC010000200.1:0-10166 GCA_049669065.1 Gammaproteobacteria bacterium | reverse complement strand
GTGCCAGACCGAGCGCCAGTAGTTACTGGCTGGGCCCACCCTGGCATCAGCCGGGGTATCCAGCACCGCTACGCCAACACCCCAGCCATCGATCCAGTTGTCATGCAGCCGATCGGCGCCAATGATCTGGTGCGGGGCGTCACCAACGGGGTCCTGGTATTGGTTCTTCCGCTGCTCTACGTCAGCGGGTGCCTGTGTGAGGCTCGTACTGGTCAGCGCATCCAGGGATACCGCGTGATCCGCAAATACACGCAGACCGTGATGGCTCTCACGCAGTTGCGCCACCTGCGTCTCGTCCAGTTCTGCACCGACGGCGCGGATCACGGTCAATTCGTGGGTGATTTCACCACCGGCATCGCGTACGACTTCAGCAGCTTCCGCCGCGCTCCGATACTGGACGATGTAGGCGGCCTTCGGCGCAGTGTGGATGACAGCTTCCTGAGTGGGCGCGGCCGGCGTTGTTGCACGGTCGGTCGTAGCACAGCCCGGCAACACTAGCGACGCCAGAAGCGTTAGCCAAATGCCGGCACGGAATGTGGTGAAAGGGCTGAGCATCGATGGTCTCCAGGATCGTTGTATTCTGGAGAACAAGTTGATCATTTGGGGGGCTTGGGGGATGTGAACGAAACCCAGTGGGTGAGCAGCGATGTGTGAACCAGGTCACATAACGGCAGTGTCAAATCAGGCGCTGTCTGGATCGGATCCTCTGGCTGCAACGGTCACCAGGGAGCCCGGCACAGGCCCCGGCATCGCGTCGCGGATCGACCGGAGTCGACCTCAGGAGGCTGCGGCGCGCAGGTCTTCGCCAGAATCGGTGTCGCGATGGGCGCGCACAAAGCGAGACAGATCCGCGGCCTGCAGGGGTCGTGTAAACAGGAAACCCTGCATATGATCGCAGCCGAACTCTGCGAGTCGCGCGACCTGCCCGTCCGACTCGACCCCCTCCGCCACGGCTTCCATACCGAAGCGGTGGGCCAGATCGATGATGGCGCCGCAGACCGCCGCCGACTCTGCGCACTCAGGCAGGCCGGAAACGAAGGATCGGTCGATCTTCAATGCATCCAGCGGCAGCCGGGCAAGCTGCCGCAAGGACGAGAAACCGGTGCCGAAGTCATCCAGCGAAAGACCGAGACCGAGTTCTTTAAGCTGACGCAATTTCTCGGCGCTTTCGTCGACATTGCGCATCAGCATGTTCTCGTCGAATTCGAGCTCGATGCGCCCGGCATCCACGCATTAAATCTCAAGCGCCTGGATCACCCTGTCGACAAAATCTCCGAGCAGGAACTGCTGCGAGGCGCAATTCACCGCCATGCGCAATGGCGGCAGCGACTCATCATCCCATGCCCGGAGCTGGTCACAGGCTGTCTGCATCACCCAGTCGCCGACCGGCACGATCAGGCCGCTGTCCTGCATCAGCGGGAAAAATTCGCCCAGCGGCACCAGTCCGCGTAAGGGATGGCGCCAGCGCAACAACGCCTCCACGCCCTGGATATTGCGCGTCCGAGTGTCGACCTTGGGCAGATAATGCAGTTCGAATTGCTGCTGCTCGAAGGCCCAGCTGACCTCGTCCAGCAGATCATTGCGGATCCTCGAGCTGCCAGCGCGCCGTTCCGTCCGATCATCGGCAGTCGTATCCTGGGGCAGATCCAGCTCGGCGAGTTTCTTCTCGGCTGCCTTGAGCAGGCTCTCGACGTCACCGGCCTCCTCCGGGTACATCGCGATGCCGGAACGCACTTCACAGCGCACTTCGTGCTCGCCAAAGCTAATCGGCTGATTGAGGCTCTCGAGCATGCGATCTTTAAACGATGCTGCAGCCTCTCTGTCGGTCACATGCTCCAGGATCGCGCCAAAGCCAACGCCCTCGAGGCGTGCGATCCCCTCGCTACCCGGTTCCGTCGTGCTCTGCGCGACCGAATCTGCGCTTCGACTCGATTCTCGCAACCGCTCGGCGGTCTGGTTCAGGACCCGGTCGACCGCGTCAACCCCCAGGCCTTCCCGGACCCGGTCCAGGCCTCTCAGATCGAACAGCACCAGCGCGATTGAACGGAAGCGGAAACGTGCCTCAATCAGCTTGTTCTCGAGATTGCGCAGGAACTGCAGGCGGTTGGGCAGACCGGTGACATCGTCGATGAGTCCGAGACGGCTTATCTGCGCCTCACTCTCGACCTGATTGCTGACATCGCGCAAGACCATCAGCACCCGATTCCGGCCCTGGACCAGGAACCGGGCCTCAAAATGCCGGCAGGCTCCATCGCTGTCATCGGAGAAACGCCAGGTCGCCTCCTTGCGCGTCTTGAGCGTGCGTCTCACGTTGCCCAGGATCGACTCGGCGGCGCCGGCGGGCCACACGGCCTCAACACAAGCCGCATCTCCGGCTGCTTCAATCTTCTCCCGGACCGGGCCGGCGGGACCACTGTACTCCAGAATCCCGCCGCCGCGCTCGAGCGAAAAGAGCTGGTCGGGGATGACTCCGAGTAGCTTGCCCGCGTCTGCACCCCCATCTGTGGGCGCACCTGCCGAACGCTGCGCGAGCAGACCGCGGATCCGATTGGACAACAGTGCCGGGTTGACCGGTTTGAGGACAAAATCGGTCACACCGCAGGCGTAAGCCTGGTTTATCGTGGCCGCGTCCTGATGACCGGAGACCATGACGATGGGGAGCCCGGGAGAAGGATCGAATGACCGCATCTCGACACAGGCGGTCAGCCCGTCCATGGCCGGCATGTCGACGTCCATCAATACCAGGTCCGGTTGATGCTCGCGGAACTTCTGCAGCGCCTCGGCTCCGTCTACGGCCTCGATGACCGTCAGGCCGTCAGCGATCAACAGCTCCCGTAACAACAGACGCGCCGTCTCGTCATCATCAACGATGAGCACCTGCTGCGGCTGATTCTGGTCCGTAGAGTCCTGCGCTACCATGTCGTTCCTTGAGTGCGGGCAACGAATGCGGTTTGTTGTCGCGGAGCGTTACCCGTGCCATGCCATCCGGCGAACGCGGGCGTGCCGATCCTCGATCCGACCGGCGCGAGCCTGTCACCCGTCGCCAACTCACCGCCGAACATAGCATTAGTCGGCAGTCCGATCAGCACTCTTTAATGAGCAACTCTCAAGAATGAGAACTGAGTCACGCATATAGCCGGATCAGGCGTAGATGCTTGAACCTGCGGGCGAATGTCCGCTCAAGATAAAGGGCCAATGGACGAAGAAAAGGGTATGACCAGCGTTTTAAGACGGCTTCGGACGGGAAGCCAGGAGATAGCTGGAACAAGGGTTGTGTGATCGACAGACAGACACAAACTGACGAGGCGGGAACGCCGGCTGCAGGATGCTCACCATGAGGAATCTGCTGACCCGGTTGTCCTTCCCCAACAAGCTACGCGCGGTGATCCTGATCACTGCGGGTACTGCCATGCTCATCGCGATCACCGTCCAAGGCATCAGCGAGATGCTGCTGGCGCGCAAACAGATGACCCAGGAAGTCTCCGTCCTCAGCACCATCGTCGGCAGAAACGCTCAGACGGCGGTGTTGTTCCAGGACAAGGCCGAGGCCACAGCCCTGCTGCAAAGCCTGCACGCGGACCAGCGGATCATCTTCAGTGGACTCTATCTGCCCGATGGTTCCCTGCTCGCCAGCTTTGCGGGAGACGCGGGCGACCCCGCGAAACCGGCGTCAGATGCGAGCGATTCCGCCTGGCTCGCAGAAGCGATGCGCTCCGGACAGATTGCCCATCAGATCGACGGCTCACGGCTAGATGTGATGTCGCCAATTTACCTTAACCGCGAGATTGTCGGCTGGCTGCACCTGCGTTCGATCCCGGACAGCCTGTACCGAACCAGCCTGGGTTATGTATTGCTCGGTCTCGGGGTGCTCGGCATAGCCGGCTTTATCGCCCTGCTGCTTGCTAATTCCCTGCAACATATGATCTCGCGCCCATTGCGCAGCCTCAATGACGTCATGCGCCAGGTTTCTGAGGCACAGGATTATGAGCTGCGCGCCACGCGCGAGAGTGATGACGAGATCGGGCATCTGGTCGACGGCTTTAACGGCATGTTGGAGCAGATCTCAGAACGTGACGCCCACCTCGCAAGGCACCGCGCGGAACTCGAAAACCTTGTGCATGAGCGGACCGACAATTTGGCCAGAGCCAACGCAAAACTGCGCATTGCCATCGAAAGCGCGACGCGCGCCAAGGAAGAAGCCGAGTCTGCCAGTCGCGCCAAGAGCGAATTTCTCGCCCGCATGAGCCACGAAATCCGCACCCCGATGAATGGCGTCCTCGGCATGACAGAGCTTCTTTTGTCGACCGAATTGAGGGGCCGGCAAAAAGAGTTCGCCCGCACGATTCAGAATTCCGGCGAGTCCTTGTTGGGCATCATCAACGACATCCTTGATTTCTCCAAGATCGAGGCCGGCAAACTGATCCTGGAGAAAACTGACTTCGATCTGCGCGAACTGGTTGAGGATACGACCGGGCTGATTGCTCACCGCGCACACCAGAAAGGTGTCGAAATCGCAACCGTACTCCCACCGGATTTTTCTCCGGTGCTACAGGGTGACCCGTTGCGCTTGCGGCAGGTCCTGATCAATCTTGTCGGCAACGCGATCAAGTTCACCGATGAGGGCGAGATCGCGATCCGCATCGAGGAAGTGGCTTCACGCGCGGGCTGCGTCGCCATGCGCTTTGTGATCCGCGATACCGGCCCCGGTATCGCGCCGGAACATTGCGAGATGATCTTCGATTCTTTCGCCCAGGAGGATGGTTCCGCGACGCGGCGATTCGGTGGTACCGGTTTGGGTCTGACCATCTGCAAACAACTGATCGAACTGATGGGTGGGTCGATTGGCGTTGACAGCCAACTCGGCTGCGGTTCCGAATTCTGGTTTACGCTGGAGCTGGAACGCAGCCTTGTCGACCCGGTCCGTGCGTCCAGTCAGATATCGCAGCTCGAAGGCGTGCGGGTGCTGCTGCTCGACGATCACGAGACGAATCTCGAGATCCTCGAAACCCACTGCCGCAGCTGGCAAATGCTACCGACGCGGACCGCTTCCATCGTCGCGGCCGAGCGGGCCCTCGAGCAACATCCCTGCCCGTTCGATCTGGCGATCCTGGATATGCACCTGCCAGACGGAAATGGCCTCGAACTGGCCCGCGCAGTCCGGAGCAGATTGGACACCGACGATCTCAAGATCGTCTTGCTCAGCTCCGCGGCCCGTGACGTCGATCCAGCTCTCCGGCACAAGCTCGGCATCTCTGCCTGTCTGACCAAGCCGCTGCGCGCATCGGCGTTGCGTGACGCGCTGGGCGGGCTGTTCCCCCAGGGGACGATGTTGATGCCGGTGCTCCAGCCGCCAGCCGAGGACGGCATGGATCTGACAGACCTCGAGATCCTGCTGGTCGAAGACAACCCGGTCAATCTGGAGGTTGGCCTGAACATGCTGGACGCGCTCGGCTGTACCGTAACAACCGCCGGGAATGGGATCGAGGCCCTGGATGAAATGCGGCGGCGGCCGTTTGCCATCGTGTTGATGGACTGCCAGATGCCGGAGATGGATGGCTTCGAGGCGACACGGCAGAGACGTCAACTCGAACGTGCGGAGAAGCTGGAACCCGTCACGATCATCGCATTGACCGCGAACGCGGTCGCCGGCGACCGGGAGCGCTGCCTGGCGGCGGGGATGGACGATTATCTGACCAAGCCGTTTACTCTCGAGCAGATCAGGGAGATGCTGATGCAATGGCGGGTCCGGGATACGCAATTCGCCAGCTCCGCCACCGCCTGAGCTGTGGCCTCGGAAATGACCCCGGTACGGGTCCACGCATATCGCAGCCAGCATCCGGGATCCTTGCTCTGCCAGACCGGGTCCGGGTAAGGTCGTCCCGCCATGACTAACAACCCGATGATCCGCTGCGCATACCTGACTGGAATCGTGCTGAGTCTCACGGCCTGCCACGGCGCCAAGACCACGCAACCCGCGGTCTGTAACGATCCGGCCGCGGCGCAGGCCGCTTTCGTCTCCCATGTGTTTGCGGACAATGCGTCGAGTATCGGCCGGGATGCCGCAGCGGTATTCGTCGCGCTACCTGAGGGTGACGAGGCGAAACCTGTATTCCTCGACAAAATACGGGATATTTCGCCGAGACTGGCGCCGGCGACTCAGGCACAAGTTGACGCGGCCGGAGTCATAAGGGATCCGCAAACCGGCGGCCGGGCCGTGCTGATCCGGATTCGTCAGTTCAGCATGACCGGACCGGCGAGCGCCGAGATTCAGGGCGGTTATGAGGAAGCGTCGCTCAGCGCGTCAGACGCTGTCTATGAACTTCGCTGTGAGCACGATGTCTGGAGAATAACCAGGCGGGGGCCGCTCAAGATTTCCTGAGCGGTCCGCAATCCGGTCGCCGCGTGCTCCGGTCTGGCTATTGCCGCGTCGCTCAGTATTGTGAACACGGTCACAGTTCACGGCTACCGGTCCTGTTTGTGCACGTTTGAGGCGGTTTTCCGCATTGCGCCTCTGGCGTTTTTTTGGTCTAGTCATAGTCATCGATCCCACGCCGCTCCCCCCGGCAGGATGTTTGCATGAAATACGAATGCTGGCGCTCCGGCATCGCAGCCCTGCTCGGCTCCCTGGCCCTGTTCGCAGTCTCCCATGCTGCGGAGGCCGCAAGCCCGATGGATCCTGGCGGCGAAGTCCGCATTCTCAACCATGATGTGCTCGGCGCGCTCGATCTGCATGGCGCCGGGAAACCGCTTGCCAGTCTTGCGCAATTCCGCAAGGCGGCACGCCGCGACGCACTCAGTTTTGTCGCCTTTGGACGCGAGTTCCGGCTGATCCTTCAGGACAACGCGGTTCTGCTTTCCAAAGCCGCCCGCGCCGGCATTTACCCCGATGACGCTGAATCCTACAAGCTTCTCAAAGGTAGTCTGGAGGGCCAACCCGGCTCCTGGATCCGCCTTACGCTGGTCGGTGATCATCTCCAGGGCGTGATCTGGGACGGCGAGGAGATGTTCTCGATCGCGCCAACCGAAACTGTAGTCGATGCGCTGGTCCAACCCGCCGACCCGGCCGACGGCCATGTCATCTATCGGCTGGCTGACATGATGGTGACGCCGGGCACGATGGGCTGTGGCGTCGGTGCAGAGTCGGCGATGTCAGTGTCCGCGGCGTTTGCCTACGAGCAACTGGTGTCTGAGCTCGAGCAACGTGCGCAGACCGAGGCGCTGGGCGCCTCGCTCGAGCTCGAGCTGTCCGCCGTGGGTGACGGTCCTTTTGTCGCATCCTTTGGTGCAGGGAGCGAAGCGGCACTGCTGACCCGCTTCAATATTGTCGACGGCATTTTTAGCGAGCAGGTCGGTATCCAGATCACGGTCACCGAAATCCAGTTGTTTCAACCGGGAGACAACACGCTAAGCGCGACTGAGGCTGGCGCTCTGCTCGACCAGTTGACGGATCTGCGCGACGCGACACCCGCTCTCCGGGACACCGGGGTCACGCATCTGTTCACCGGCACGAATCTGGACGGGATCACCGTCGGCATCGCCTATCTCGGTACGGTTTGCAACCCCCGATTTGCGACGGGCCTGTCAGAGGCGCGACGCAATGAGACCTCAGACGCACTCATCGCCGCCCATGAGATCGGCCACAACTTCGGTGCGCCCCACGATGGCGATCCGGATGAGGCCTGCGCCAGTACGCCGGAGACGTTCATCATGGCGGCCAGTGGCACCGGCAGTGACCAATTCTCGGCTTGCAGCGTCCAGCAGATGCAGCCGGCCATCAACGGCGCGTCCTGTCTGAGCGCGTTGAGCGCGGTAGATGTGGGCGTGATTCATTCACCGACAGCGACCACGGGTCTGGTGACGCGCACCGTGAGCCAGGCGGTCCGCGTCACCAATGGCGGCACCGAAGCCGCAGCCAATGTGTCACTGGACATCGATATTCCGGCGGGGCTTGAGCTGCTCACGAGTGCGCCGTCGGTCGGCAATTGTGCGCCTGCGGCCGGCGGTCTGAGCTGCAGCTTCGGCACTGTTCAACCGGGCGCCGATGCCTCGGTGCTGCTGGGCCTCCGTAGCGATACCCCGGGCAGCTATCTCCTGGCCTCCACGACCCAGGCGGACGGCGACGACACACCGAACAACAACACTGCCACCGGCCGCGTGACGATCCAGCCCGCGGTCGATCTCGGGCTGAGCTTCTCCGGTGGCAACGTCAATCTGGTGCAGGGCAACACGGCGACCGCCACGCTTGGCGTGACGAATAGCAACGTGGGACCTGCTTCGGCCGTGGTCGTGACCGTTGACGCACCGGCGGGTTTGACCATCACCGGCGGCAATCCGTCGTCGGGTAGTTGCTCGGCCGTCGCCAGCCGGCTCACCTGCCAGATACCGAGTATCGCCGCCGGTGCCAATGCAAGCGTGGCCGTCAACGTGAGCGCCGATCAGAGCGGGGGCTACACCCTCCTGGCCAGCGTCAGCGCCGCCGAACCCGACCTGGACAGCAGCGACAACACCAGCTCAAAGAACTACAACATCAGCCAGCAGGCGCCCGCCGGCGGTGGCGACGGTAGTGGCGGTGGCGGCGGCACGACCGGGCCCGCTTTCCTGCTCCTCGCTGTGCTGGCGCTCGCACGCCGTCGGCAGCACGGCTGATGCCCTGAACAGTCCGGGTTAGACCAGCATATTCCGGGCGCCGGCCACGACCTTTTCCGCCCGCTTGCTCTTCTCCTCCGGCGCGGTGCTGGCATCCGGCACCACCTGACCACGCTCCACAGCCGGACGGCCCGCGATCGCCTGCAGCCATCGCTCCAGATGCTCCAGTCCGTCGATATTGACCCCGGACCATTCATAGCTGCGCGCCCACGACCAGTTGGCGATGTCCGCAATGGAGTAGTCCCCGGCCAGGTATTCCACTTCGCCGAGGCGCCGATCCAGCACCTCGAGCAGTCGCCGTGACTCCCGCTGATAGCGATCGATCGCGTACGGGATCTTCTCCTCCGCATACCGGAAAAACACGTTGGCCTGCCCCATCATCGGGCCCAGACCGCCCATCTGGAACATCAGCCACTGCATCACCAGAGATTCGTTATCAGCACCCTCGCCCAGCAGCCGGCCTGCCTTGCGCGCCAGATAGACCAGGATGGCCCCGGATTCGAACACGGCGAAGTCGTTGTTGTCGTGGTCGATAATCGCCGGAATACGGCCGTTGGGGTTGATAGCCAGGAACCAGTCCTCTTTCTGCGCCCGGCTCCCCAGGTCGATCGCGTGAACCGTATACGGCAGCGCCAGTTCCTCCAGCGCGATGGAGACCTTGATCCCGTTTGGGGTAGCGGCAGTGAATAACTCGATACTCATTGATGCCCGGCTCCTGTAAGACGACGGCGATGACGATTCAGGTGTGGTGCCCCGACCAGGACTCGAACCTGGGACCTTCCGCTTAGGAGGCGGACGCTCTATCCAGCTGAGCTACCGGGGCCAAGAGTGCGAAGTTTCGTTCGAATCGCCGAGGGTTTCAAACCGGCGCCGCTGACGCGCTACCGGACGCGCAACCGGGGCCGGGTCTCTGGGACTCACAAACCAGGGTTATCTCTCAGGCCGGTAATCGGCAAGCCACGTGATGAAGTCTGCCTGAGGCAGCGGGCGAGAGAAATAGTAGCCCTGCAGATAGTCACAACCAAGCGCCGCGAGCGCCGCGGCGGTCTGCTGATCCTCCACGCCCTCTGCGGTGACCTGTAGTCCAAAGTCTTGGGCCAGATTGATGATGGTGCGCACGATGCGGGCATAGCCCTCGTCCTCGAGCATTTTTCTGACAAAGGACTGGTCTATCTTAAGCTCATCGGCGGGAATGTCATTGAAATAGGACAGCGATGAATAACCGGTGCCGAAATCGTCAATCGAAACCTTTACGCCGAGTCCACGCAAGGCCTGGAGCGTTGCGAAGCACTGACCGGGATGCATCAGGGCATTCTCGGTCACCTCAATCGTGGCTGAGCCCTCCGGCACGTGCCACAGACGCTGTGCCGTGATCACCTGCTCTGCCAGATCCGCCTGTTCGACCAGCCCGGGCGTGACGTTGACTGCAACGGAAAGCGGGCCCCATTGGCTGGGCCAGTCGTTGAGTTGGCGGAACGCGGTATTCACCGCGAACCATGTCAGTGGTTCAATCTGGCCGC
>JBATKC010000199.1:0-2751 GCA_049669065.1 Gammaproteobacteria bacterium | reverse complement strand
GTATTCGCCCTTGTCGCGTACGTTATCGTGCGCGGTCTGGAAGCAAGGCGATCGACGCTGCCCGCGGGGAATCAGGGTGCTGTTCGAGAAACCGATGACGGCTAGTCGTTGTTCAGATACCTGATGGTCCTGACGGAGTAGGTCTGTGCCCTGTCGGAAAACAGAAAGCCCGCCACAACATTCAGCTTGCTGGGATCTGCCTCTCTGAATTCCGACAGCGGTATGTCATAGGTCTGCCACTGATCAGTGAGCGTCAGCTCAACGTGAGTCTCACTGCCGTCGGCGGATAAGAAGCACAAAGAGGATACCGCAAGTGCGTTAAGCGAATCGCAATGGGCTTGGCGCACTGGGGCCCGGTTGACTGCGGGATCAGGGGCGGCTGACAGGGAAGCATTTGCGGCCAGGTAGGTCACTGCCAGGCATCCAAATCAAAAACCCCTGTCGGATCATTCCGGCAGGGGTTTTTTTCTGGCATCTCACATGGAGAAACCCCACGCATCGTCTGTATGGGGCCCTTCTCTGTGCGCCAGGTCCGGCCCTCAGCCCGGCTGGGGTCGGGCGTTCGCCCAAGTATGCGTTCAGGGATTCGAGAAACAGCCTTCCAGCCAGGGATCGTCCTCGACCATTGCCGCTATCTCCGGCACGCAGTCGCGTTCCGATAACACGGTGTAAAAGTCTTTCTTTAGATCCGGCGCGCGTCGCGCCGCCTCGAGCAGTGCTTCGCGACTCAAGGGCTGCTCCCGGACGGCCTGACGGAAGCCTGCGCGTTCGAGCACGGCCGCGATCCGACCGGTGCCCTCTCCCTGCAAACGGCTGACAATATAGGTGGCGATGCCGACCTGGATGCCGTGCAAGTGGCTACCGCCGGTAATCTCGTCCAATGCGTGACTGATCAGATGCTCGCTGCCGCTGGCCGGCCGCGAAGAACCGCAGATCTCCATGGCGATACCGTTTAGCATCAGGGCGGTCCCCAGCAGACGCGCTCCCTCGTCGGTCCTCTCCGGCGCCGCCATGAATTGCATCACGGTTGCATCCGAGAGCAAAGCAGCCAGGTCGTTCACCGGCGTCCCGCGGCGATGGAAGGCCAGCTTCCAGTCGAACACGGCGGTCACTTTCGCCACCAGATCGCCGACTCCGGAAGCCCAGAGCGGCGCCGGTGCCTGCCTGCAGACCCTGGTGTCGAGTACCACGCCATAGGGTAAGCGGCTCGGTAGCGACCGGCGCCGGCCGGCGATCGTAAGGCTGGCGCCCGGGCTGCAGAAGCCGTCGTTCGACAGCGAGGTCGGCACCGCATAGAAGGGCTTTTTGGCCAGGAAGGCGACGTACTTGGCCACATCCAGTGCCTTACCGCCTCCGAATCCGACGATGGCATCCGCCTCTACCGGGAGTTCCGTGAACAGGCCGGTGGCCTGCTCCATACTGGCCTCCCGCACGGGGATCTCCACGACCGGCGACAGCTCCGCCTGGTTCATACCGCGGTGCAATCGTTGTAGCAGGTCGGGAACGATGCCGTCGCTGTAGAGCAATGCCGGTCGCCGATGGCCCGGCCGACTGAGATACAGGCCGACACGATCGATGGCGTCAGGTTTGACCCGGACCAGAGTAGGAACCGCGATGCTGGCAGTTATGTTCACAGGGCCAGCACCGACTCCGCGACATCCCGCCAGCGCTCAAACGGCCGATACGCCAATCCGGCTTCCCGGGCCGCATCGGCCAGATCGGCACGCGCGAAGCGCAGTTCGTCGGGGACCAGCCGAGCGGGCGCCAGATCCGGAAACCCGTCTCCGGCGAAGGCCACATTGCGGTATTGTCCCAGCGCCACCCGCACGACGGCAGCCTTGTCGATACCGACATCAGCCGATTGATAGGGGGAGGTCACGGGACGCTCCATCACCAGGCCTACGCCAGGCTCGAAACGGCCCGGATTGGTATGGACTTCCAGATCGACGCCGGCGCCGTCCAGCAGATGGCGGATATACCACTCGCATCCCGCCGACGTGACGATGACATGCCAGCCCTTCTTCCGCAGACGAGCGAGAAGTCCTGGCAGTTCAGGCTCCAGCTCCATGTCATCCGCCGTATCCAGCAACTCGGCTTCGGTGGTCTTCAAATGAAGAAAGATCTGCGCCAGTGCATCAAAATGGGAGAGCCTGCCGGAGCGATACTGGGCCCAGTAGTCCGGTGCGTCGTCGGGCAGGAAACGATCGACCACCAGGCGGTAGAAGTCGTTTTGCGTCAACGTGCCGTCGAAGTCGGTGACCAGGGCTGAATGGGCGGATTGGCTCATGCTGCTGTAGGCAAACCCCCTGCATGCGGTAGTCGGAGTATCGCACGAGCCCCAGACCATTCTGATCCGCATTTACCGTAGAGCTGGCCACAGTGGACCAAGAGTTCTGAGTGGAACCCTGTGCTGTGCTCCGGGTCCGGCCCTCGCCCAGGAGGACTCGCGCATTAGACTGCCTGTGCCAAAGGCCCCGAAAAAGAGCCCTCTCCATACCCCGTTAGTCTGCCTGCCGGCGTCCCGACTGACCACTGGAGTCCATCTCAGTTTGGCATTTTCACGCACCGCAAGGGCGCGATGGCGATTGCCGTCGTATCCGATTGACCGACAAGGAGAAGTGGTGGGCCCACCAGGATTACTCTCCACGCGTTGCGTAGCTCGCCCTTCGGGCCGCCGCCGCTATGCGGCGACGTTCTCTCGCACCGCTGTCGCGCTGCTCGAGTCGAACCTGGGACCAAGGGATTATGAGT
>JBATKC010000198.1:0-2447 GCA_049669065.1 Gammaproteobacteria bacterium | reverse complement strand
GTCCTGATCGATCCGCTCGGCCCAGGCCAGGCCGGTCTCAATATCCGCGGCATGGGTCTTGCGTGCGGCCGTCAGTTCTTGCTGACGACGACCCGCATCAAAGGGCTGCTCCGGATCTTTGGCACTGTGTCCGAGGTGTCGCGCCAGCAGGTCGGAGAGCGTATCCGGCCCCGGATGCTGACCGAGAAAATCGCACACCTCGCTGAGAGTCGTCTCCGGAGATGCCAGAAAGTGATCGAAATCCAGTGTCTTGATCCGGCCGCCCAGAGACGGGTCGTCCAGCGCGGCGGCCATTTCCCGGGTGTGCAGCAGCCAGCTCATCGCCGCGAGCGGTCCCGGTCCGAAATCGTCGGTGGAGACCGGGCTGTCAGGTATCAGCAGATTGAAGTCAGCGATGCGGAAGTCGCGCGCGAACAGCACGGTCTCGCGGCGTATCTCCGGCCGCAGCATCGTGGTCAGGAATGTCTCCAGCCCGACATACAACATCAGCGCGTGCTCTTCGCCGGTAAACGTGAGCAGACGCGGGATCAGATTGCCAGCGTGACTGGTCGGTTTGACCAGCGCCGTCTGACCGGTCCGCCAGGTCCTGCCCAGACAGCGCAAGCACAGCTCGAGCAGGGCTTCCCAGCGATCGGGCCTGATCGGGAATCCTGGTTGTTGCAGACGCCGCAGGCTGCGGGAAAGTCCCATCAAAACCGGCGGCTCGCGCAGCGCCATCAAGCCCCGACACTCGCCCAGCAGGCGCGACAGCAGGGTCGACCCGCAGTGTCCGACATGGAACAGATAATGGACAGGGCGTCGCGCCATGCCGGCGCGGGCGGCGAGCTCGAGCAGCGCGTCGAGATCCACAGCCAGGTCCCGGCCTGCGGCGCGTCTGATCCGGTGGTCCAAAAAGACCGAAGCCCGGTAGCTGGCTTCGTCCATCGGCGACAATACGGCTTTGTCGGCGATCGGATCCAGGTCACGCAAAAACCACGCGGGGCTCGTGGCGATATTGCGCAGCGGACTCCCGGCGTCGTTTTCGTGGGGGTTCGAGCCGCTCATGGGGCGGCAGCGTAGCACAAGCCGACTGTGCCGCCGTGCTATGCTTTCGCGCCCGACAACAAGCATCCGCCTCAATGAAAAACTCTTTATTTCACAGGCTGTTCCGGGTCGCTCCGCGCGCGGTGACGGCGCTGAGCGCCAGTCTCGGTCTGAGCCTGTCCGCCGCTGCGGCAGAGCCCTTGTTCGCCGACGTAACCGAAGACACCGGCCTGTCCTTTCATCATTTCAACGGCATGAGCGGCGAGCTGTATTTCCCGGAGATGATGGGTTCCGGTGTCGGCCTGTTTGACTACGATGGCGATGGCGATCTGGATGTCTATCTGGTCCAGGGACACATGTTGGGCGGCAAGCCGTTGGCTGCGGCCACCTTCAAGCCGCGGCACGAGCTGCCGTTGGTCGACCGCCTGTATCGTAACGACAGCGGCCCCGGGGGTCTGAAGTTTGTCGACGTCACTGCGGCGTCGGGTCTTGCCGCCAGCGGCTATGGCATGGGCGTCGCCGTGGGTGATTTCGACAACGACGGCCGCCCGGATCTCTATGTCAGCAATTTTGGCTCCAACCAGCTGTGGCGCAATCTGGGAGACGGTCGCTTTGCCGACGTGACCGCCGCCGCCGGCATCGACGATCCGCGTTGGAGCGTCAGCGCCGCGTGGCTGGATTACGATCGGGACGGCTGGCTGGATCTTTATGTCGGCAACTATGTCGATTTCTCTTTTGCCAACGCCAAGCCCTGCCGGTCATCCACCAGCGCCCGCGACTACTGCTCGCCGCTGGTCTACCAGCCGCTGGTCGACAGCCTGTTCCGAAATCGCGGCGATGGCACATTCGAGGACGTCAGTCTTGACGCGGGCGTCCGTGGTGATTTCGGTGGCGCGCTCGGGGTGATCGCCGCGGACTTTAACGGTGATCGCTGGCCGGATATCTATGTGGCCAATGATGGTGTGCCGAACCAGCTGTGGATCAATGGGCGTGACGGGCGCTTTGCCAACGACGCACTGCTCGCCGGGGCCGGCGTCAACATGGACGGCAGTCCGGAGGCCAGCATGGGCGTCGATGCCGCGGACTTCGACGGCGATGGCGATGAAGACCTGTTCATGACGCATCTCGCCCGCGAGACGAATACCCTGTACGTCAACGACGGCAAGGGCTGGTTTGAGGACCGCACGGTCGCGATGGGTCTTGCGGGTCCGAGCTTTCCGATGACCGGTTTTGGCGCCGGCTGGATCGACTACGACAACGACGGATGGCTGGACCTGATCGTGGTCAACGGCGCGGTGACTGCGATCGAGGAGCAGATGCTCGCCGACGATCCGTTGCCGCTGCGCCAGCCCAATCAGCTGTTCCGCAATCTCGGCGACGGTCGTTTCGAGGATCGCTCCGCCGCGGCGGGGCCGGCCTTCAGC
>JBATKC010000197.1:0-3929 GCA_049669065.1 Gammaproteobacteria bacterium | reverse complement strand
GGCCTGTGGCGGACCGGTGAAGGTCATCGCAGCGATTGAGGACCCGGGCGTTATCACTCAGATCCTGAAGCACCTGAGCGAGCGCGATGCCCGGCAGACCCGCCCGCCCGCTCGCGGACCACCCGGCCTGTTTGATTGATCAGGGATGACCAAAAACCAAAGGACGATGCTGCGTGCGGCAGGATTGGCGTCGTTCTGAATTCGCCAATCCGGCCTGGCGGATACCCAGGCGAGCGGAGAACCCTGCAAAAGGGCCGCAGATTCCGGCCGCACGCCGCCTGGAGCGGCTCTGGGAGAGGGTGCGCAAGGATCCTGAGGATGGAGCAGCTACTTCGGCAGGGCGCTTGTTTTCGCTATACTCAGGGGAGCATCGAGGCGATGCCGGGCATCAGAGCGCCAGCTGGTAATCGCGACAGGCCAACAAGGACCTGCTGAAAATCGGTTCGACCCCTATTTCGGTGTGATACCTTTGTGCTTTCGGCTTGCTACCCATTTGCGGATGTCAGACGCTCAATTTTTCGCTTGCATGACGGCCAATGACTGACATCTTTCTCTCCTACGCGCGTGAGGACAGAAACCGCATCGAACCTCTGGCCGAGCGGCTGATCGCCGAAGGTTTTGACCTGTGGTGGGACACGCGAATTTCCAGCGGCGCGGAGTTTTCCCGGGAGATCGAGTCGCAGTTGAACGCTGCTGCGGTTGTCGTGGTGGCTTGGTCGAGAGCCTCTGTGGAGTCGCTCTGGGTCGCCGATGAGGCAAGCGTTGGTCTGACCAAGGGCAATCTCCTCCCGATCAGGCTCGACGATGTTGAACCCAGGCTCGGATTTCGACAGATCCAGACGATTGATTTCAACGGGTCCACGCCGGCGGCGGACGGACCAGGCATCACTGCACTGCTCGATGCGCTCAGGCAGAGGTTACAACGCGCAGGCTCATCAGAATTGAAGCGGCGCGCGGTTACGGAGGAATTCAATCCTGCAACACTGACGATTACCCGGGCGGCGTCGACGCCGTTTATCGGCCGGGAGCCCGAGCGCCGTGCCATCACGGCACAGCTTGAACAGGCGCTTGAGGGACACGGCGGCATCGTCATGATCGGTGGCGAACCGGGCGTCGGCAAGACCCGGCTTGCCGAGTTTGCGATCGATGCAGCCATTGATCGGGGCATGTTGCCGCTGGTGGGTCATGCCTACGAGGAACGCGGGGCACCGTTTATCGTTGCAACCGAAGTTGTCGAGCAACTGATCCGCAGCGTGCCGGCACCGCAGTTGCGATCCATCCTCGGTGACACGGCAACGGAGATCGCTCGACTGGTGCCGGAACTCAGGCGCATTTTTCCGGATCTGCCGCGCGCCGCGGAGCTTCCCGCCGATCAGCAACAGCGCTACCTGTTTAACGCGATGCTCGAACTGATGACCCGCCTGAGCGACAAGGCACCGTTGATTATCCTGCTCGACGATCTGCACTGGGCAGACGACTCGAGCATTGCTTTGCTGGAACACCTGGCTCCGCACCTTCCCGGCTTGCCGATCGTGATGGTCATCACTTACCGCGACGTTGCTGCGGATATGGGTGCGCCGTTTCGCCGCGCGATGATCTCGCTCAACCGGCAGCCGTTTGTCAGTCGCATTCCCTTGCATCGACTGTCACAGGATGACGTCGCCGCATTGCTTGCGAGCCTCGGTGCACCCAACCCGCCAGAGGTGCTTGTCGAGCGGATTTTCCAGGAAACGGAGGGCAACACGCTGTTCGTGCAGTCCGTCTTTCAGAACCTGGTGGACGAAGGAAAACTGCTGGACAGCGCGGGCGACTGGCGGCGTGACTTTTCGCCTGACGACATTTCGGTGCCGGACTCTGTGCGCCTGGTGATCGAACAGCGTTGCGAACGCATCAGCGATGATTGCAGGCAGATGCTCAACGTCTCGGCCGTCATCGGCTTGCGCTTTGATCCACGGGTCGTCGAAGCCGCGAGTGGCCTGGGTGACGCAGTCCTGGATGCTATCGAGGAGGCGGAGGCGGCCAAGCTTGTGCTGGCGGCCGCGACCGGTCGAGACACGCGCTACGAGTTTTCGCATGCGCTGGTGCGTCAGACATTGCTCGAGTCACTGTCACCGTTGCGCCGACAGCGATTGCATCAAAAGGTGGCTGACGCGCTGATCGCCCTGTTCGCTGATGATCGCCGACGCTATGCCGATATTGCGGGTCACCTGTATGAGTCCGGCAGCGGCGCCGACGTCGCGCTGACCATGCACTACTTGCTGCAGGCAGCCGCGTATGCGCAGGAAACGGCGGCGTTCAGTGAGGCTGTCGATCATCTGGATCGTGTTCTCGATATCGCGCCGGATGCCGATACGTTGGAGACAGCGCAGGCCCTTGCACAACGTGCGGCCGCGAAAAAGGCGCTGCACGACTGGTTCGGCGCAGAGAAAGACTGGCGTGCGGCGCTGCCGCAGCTGGAAGCGGCCGACCTGCACGAACAGGTCGCTGAGATCTGCTGGGAGGTCGCCCTGATTTCATCCTGGAGCAATCGCTTCGACGACGCGACGGCCGTCATTGATCGGGGGCTCGCCCTTGCAGGTGATCGTGTCAGCTCCGCGCGCTGCCGGCTGCTCGCGGGTCTCGCGCATGCCCACAGCACGGCCGGCAACTACGAGGAGAGTATCGCGCCGCTTGAACAAGCGGAGGCGATGGCCGAGTCCCTCGGTGACCGTCGCGTGTCGCTGGTAGAAGTGCTCCAGGCACGCCTCTATCACTGTGAGCACTTCATGCTGGCCTCCCAATACCTTGAAAGCTCTGAGAAAGGAATTCTGGCGGCACGCGAGAGTGGCTCACCGTGGCTGATCTCAAACGCGCTCGGCATATCGATGCACGCCTACGTCTGGGTGGCTGATTTTGAACGCCTTGATCGAAACAGCGACGAGTTGCAGGTGTTTATCGAAAAGAGCGGCAACGCGCTGGCCCTCTTTGGCCACCATTTCGGCAAAGGCGCTGTGGAATATACGCGAGGCAACCTCGCCGATGGCGAGGAACACATGCGGATCGTGACGACCGCGATGCGGGCCATGGGAGCCTACTGGACGATGGCGCATACCACCGTTGGGCAGATGCTGTTCTTGCAGGGTCGGTGGGATGAGGCAGAAGTCGTTGTGGAAGAGGCTCGCCAGTCCGGTGTGGTCGGTACATGGGCCGACACGGAGGCGGCACGCTGCCTGAAGGTCTATGCGTATACCGGCAACCCTCTCGCGGGAGAATTGCTCGAGGATCTCGTCGCCAGCCTGCCGGAGGCGGGGCGGACCAACCGCGTCGGCGCGTGGTTCGTGTTGCATGAGTTCATCGAGGCAACTGCCGTCATGAATAAGCCGCAACAGCCGGATCGCTGCTATTCCCTGGCGCTGCAACTTAAGCAACAGGGCGTCGTGATGACGTGGAGTTTTGGACTGCTCGAGCGCTTTCTCGGGATAGCCGCCATGTCAGCCGGCAAGTTCGACGTCGCCGAGCAGCACTTTCGCACGGGCCTGCTCCAGGCTGAGTCGATTCCCGTTGTTCCCGAACAGGGTGAGATCCGCCGCTGGTGGGCCATCATGTTGCAGCGGCGGGGCGCGGATGGCGACCGGGAGCTTGCCCGGGAGTTACTGGCCGATGCGCGGGAGGTGTATCGCAACTGCGGTATGCCGAAGCATGATGAAATGGCCCGTGACTTGCTGGATGCGGGATAGCACGACGGCGGAGTAGAAAAGGGGTCGAACCGATTTAATCGCGCTGGTTACTCCTCAGCGACAGAAAAGTCCCCAACCAACGAGTCTGTCGCCGCTTCTATCGCCGCAGGAAAATCTGCCGACGTATCAAAGTAAGGCAAGCCCAGTTCTTCACAGTTTTTCCTGATCCCCTTGCTGTAAGTGATCATGTTGCCGATATGGTCCCGGATGTAC
>JBATKC010000196.1:0-7038 GCA_049669065.1 Gammaproteobacteria bacterium | reverse complement strand
GCCTGATCGCGTTCCTGCTGGCTCACCTGGTCTATATCGCCAGCTTTGCACAGCTGGCGCCGGCGCCCTGGTGGTCGGCGCTGCTGATCGCCGCGTCTGTCGGTGCGGTGATGGCCCGGCTGCTGTGGCCAGGGGCCGGTCGCCTGCGACCTGCGGTCATCGCTTATATCGGCGCCATCGTGCTGATGGCGGCCACAGCCGCTTCGGTCTGGCACGCGGGTCCGGAGCCCGGCCGGCAGGCGCTATTCGCCGGCGCGCTGTTGTTCCTGGTCTCGGACGGATTTCTGGGCTACGCCCGCTTCCGGCATCGGTTCGCGGCGGCCCAGGGCATCATCCTCGGGACCTACTACCCGGCACAATGGCTGATCGCCGCCTCGGTGGGGATCTTCCAGCTGTCCGCTGGCGCCGCCGGGTAATTCTGCGGCTGCCGATGCGCTAACATCAGCACTTGGGCTATCCTTTATCCAGTTAACGGGGGAAATATTCGATGGCTTCGACGATCGTGATCCGCAATCTGCCGGACGATATCACCGAGGAACGGCTGATCGAGGCTGTTGGCGAGTATCTGCCAGTGGGCAAGCTCGAGATCATGGACGACCCAAACGAGATGACCAGCGACAAACAAGCTGTGGTCCACGCGGATTGTTCGAGTTTCGAGGCCGAGACTTTCGCGCAACGTTTTAATGGTCGCATCATCCAGGGCCGCAAGGTCACAGTCACGGCAATGCTGTTTATGGGCTGAGGGATACCGGCGATGACAAAGATCACCCGGATAAAGTCGGTAATGACGCCGTTCCCGCACTGGATCGACGCGGACGAGCCGCTGCTCGCTGCCCGTGACATGATGCAGAAACTCCATGTCCGCCATCTGCCGGTCAAACACGATGGAGAATTGGTCAGTGTGGTCACGGATCGCGACGTCAAATTTGCGCTGGATCCGGGCCTGGGGCTGCCACCGCGCGAGGCGATGCGGGTCCGCGACACCTGTGTCTTCGGCGTCTACTCGGTGGATCTGGAGGCGCCGCTGTTCCAGGTGTTGGAGACCATGGCCGAACGGCGCATCGGCTCGGCCCTGGTGACCCGCCATGGCACCTTGTGCGGCATCTTTACCGCGACCGATGCCTGCCGGGTATTCGCCGAGAGTCTGCGCCGCAAAGAGTATCCGATGGGGGACCCGGAGGTCGCCTGAATGCCGCCGGAGTGCCGTCCGCGCTCAGGCCGGACCGATCCGCTCGCAGCCGCCCATGTAGGGTCGCAACACCTCGGGGATCAGCACGCTGCCATCCGCCTGCTGATAATTCTCCAGCACCGCGACCAGACAACGCCCCGCAGCCAGACCAGAGCCGTTCAGGGTATGCACGAGCTCGGGCTTGCCGGTCTCGGGATTGCGTACCCGCGCCTGCATGCGCCGGGCCTGATAATCGACGCAGTTGCTACAGGAGGAGATCTCCCTGTAGGTCCCCTGCCCCGGCAGCCAGACCTCCAGGTCATAGGTCTTGGTCGCCGCCGCACCGATATCCCCGCTGCATAGTTCGATGACCCGATAGGCCAGACCCAGACGCTGCAATACCGTCTCTGCGTGGCCGGTCAGGATCTCCAGCCCCTCGAACGACTCGCCGGCGCGGGTCACGTGGACCAGCTCGACTTTTTCAAACTGATGCTGCCGGATCATGCCGCGGGTATCGCGACCGTGGGAGCCGGCCTCGGAGCGGAAGCACGGCGTATGGGCGACCATCCGCAGCGGCAGCGCCTCCCAATCGAGGATGGATTCCCGGACCAGATTGGTCACTGGCACCTCGGCAGTCGGGATCAGGAACAGATCGGTCTCACCGGCGATCTCGAACAGGTCCTCGCGGAACTTGGGTAACTGACCGGTCCCCATCAGCGTCTGGCTGCGCACCAGATAAGGCGCATAGATCTCGGTATAACCGTGCTCATCGACATGCAGGTTGAGCATAAACTGCACCAGCGCCCGGTGTAGCCGCGCCACCTCGGCGCGCAGCACCACAAAGCGCGCGCCGGAAATCCGCGCGGCCGCCTCGAAATCCAGCAGGCCGAGATCGACATGGTCTTTGGGCTCGAACGCGAACACCGGCGGTTCGCCCCAGCGGCGCAGCTCCAGGTTGTCGGACTCATCAGCACCATCGGGCACACTGTCAGCCACCAGGTTGGGCGCATCGAGCAAGATGCCGTTGACCTGCTCCTGGACTCCCTGGAGGCTCTCCTCAGCGGCCTTTAACTGATCACCCAGATCCGCAATCCCATCGAGTAATGGCTGGATGTCCTCGCCGGCGGCCTTGGCCTGACCGATCTTCTTCGAGTCACGGTTGCGCTGGTTGCGCAATTCGTCCGCGCGGATCTGCAGCCGCTTGCGCTCGGATTCCAGCTTGCGGAAGTTTTCTACGTCCAGCGTGTAGCCGCGCCGGGCCAGATTGGCGGCTACGGCTTCGGGGTCGGTCCTGAGAGACTTAGAGTCCAGCATGTGTGATATCCGTCGCTAGGGTGATCCTGCCTGCGCTGTCGCAGCTCGCGACGCGAAGCCAGCAGGGCAATCAGTCCCCGGTGCTTTTCTTGTGTTGGCGTGCTTCGCGGTCCTGTTGCCGCAGCCGATCCAGCTTCTCGGCGATGCGGATCTCCAGCCCCCGGGGTTGCGGATGATAATACGTGGCCGGCGCCATGTCCTCGGGGAAGTAGTCCATGCCGGCCGCGAACGCTTCATCCTCATCATGGGCGTAGCGGTAACCCTGGCCATAACCCAGGCCCTTCATCAGACCGGTTGGCGCGTTGCGCAGCGACAATGGCACCTCCAGCGAACCCCGCTCACGGGCATCGGCGGAGGCCGCCTTGAACGCGGCATACACGGCATTGCTCTTCGGCGCGCAGGCGAGATAGGTCACCGCCTGGGCCAGCGCCAGTTCACCCTCCGGGCTGCCCAGTCGAAGAAACGCATCCCAGGCCGCCAGTGCCATCGCCACCGCCCGCGGATCCGCATTGCCGATATCTTCGCTAGCCATACGCACCACGCGACGAGCGATAAAGATGCGGTCACAACCGCCTTCGAACATCCGGCACAACCAGTACAGTGCCGCGTCCGGATTGGATCCGCGCACGCTCTTGTGCAGGGCGGAGATCTGATCGTAAAAATCCTCGCCGCGCTTGTCGAAGCGCCGGCTACCGCCGGCGATCACATCGGCCAGGGTCTGGTCATCGACCCTGAGCACACCGTCTTGCGCTACCGCCAGCTCTGCCGCGAGTTCGAGAAAACCGAGACCCCGTCGTGCGTCACCGTCGGCGGCGGCAGCCAGCAATGCGAGCTGCTCGTCACTGAGCGCAAAGCCGCTCTCACCGACCCCACTCGCGGCGTCATCCATTGCCGCTCGCAGGATGGTCACCAACTCCTCGTCGCCGAGTCGCTGGAGCACATAGACCCGGGCGCGGGACAGAAGTGCTTTGTTCAGTTCGAACGACGGGTTCTCGGTGGTCGCGCCGACAAAGACCAGGGTGCCATCCTCGACATAGGGCAAAAACGCGTCCTGCTGAGCCTTGTTAAAGCGATGAACCTCGTCGAGAAACAGCACCGTCCGGCGTCCCTGCGGCTCGCGCAATGCCTGGGCCTCGGCCACCGCCGCGCGGATGTCCTTGACCCCGGCCATCACCGCTGAAAGCGCGATAAAGTTTGCGCCACAGGCGCCGCTGATGATCCGCGCCAGCGTGGTCTTGCCGGTGCCGGGTGGGCCCCACAACACCATCGAATGCAGCGAACCGCCCTCCACCATCAGCCGCAGCGGCTTACCTGGCGCGAGCAGGTGGATCTGGCCATGGAAATCTTCGAGACGCGCCGGCCGGCGCCGGTCCGCCAGCGGACGCGGATCGAGGGCCGGGTCAGCCGTCATCCCGGACTCCGGGCAGCAGTATCCGCTCGACCCGGGCACACCACCCGCCAAGACCGATCTTGCCCAACGACAATCCAAGCACAGCGCCGGCGAGATTGGCCACTGCATCCGCGAATTCCGGCTGGCGGGATCCACCGGCGCCCTGCAGCAGTTCGAGTGCGACACCAAACAAGAGCAGACCCAGGAGAATCCACCCGTAACGGCTTGACCGATAGATGCCGGCGAACCACAACGCCATCGACCCGTACGCGGCCAGATGCGCCAGCTTGTCCGAACCGCCCATGTCCGGCGGGGCTGGCATCAGCGACAGGGCTGCGACGGTGACCATCAGCGCGCCGCCCGCAGCGAGCCACCAGGGACCCCAGCGCAGCGGGTACATGGTCGTGGCCGACGCCTTCAATCGTCCGTTGCGCCGATCACATCGACACCGGGCGGCGGTGAGAAGTCGAACAATGCGTCATCGAGCGGCGGATCCCGTCGCAGCTCGGAGAATTCGATAAGACTGCGCTGACCGATACTGTCCAGCAGCGCCATACTGACGATCTGACCGTCGATCAGCCCCACGGTCAAGCTCTCGAATTCCGGGCTGGCCTGGAGCGGTTCGAGGGTGACGAACTGAACCCCATCGATCTGCTCGCTGCCGATGACTGCAAAACTCTCGTCCAGGCTCGCCTCACCGCTGAGTAACATCGCCGGCGTGCCGCGCAGCGACTCATCGATCGGTCTTACCGTGACCTGTTCGAGATCGCTGTCATACATCCAGATCCGGCTGCCGTCCGAGATCACCTGTTGCTCGGCCGGCTCTTCATAATCCCAGCGGAAACGCCCCGGACGTTTGAGATAGAAACGGCCCTTGCTGACCTGAGGATCAAAATCGCCGTTGGGTGCCAGCGTCTGCACAAACCGGGCTTCGAGCGTCGTGGTGTTGGCGAGGAACGCACGCAAGCTGGAAATGCCATCGTTTCCGGCGTCGTCCTGGGCCCGGGTGGGAGACGCTGCAAGGAGCGGCAGCAACAGCCACGTCATTATTCGGCGCATGGTGAATCAGGCCCCCGGTGTCGGCAAAGGTTCAGTCTTCGGGCGGCGGTGGCGCCAGCACCTGGCGCGAGCCGTTGGATTCCAGCGGGCCGACCAGACCGGCCTCCTCCATGGCTTCGACCATCCGCGCAGCGCGGTTGTAGCCGATCTTCAGCCGGCGCTGGACACCGGAGATCGACGCTTTGCGGGTCTCGGTCACGATCCGCACGGCTTCGTCGTAGAGCGGATCCAGCTCCGAATCGTCAGCGCTGCCGCCGCCGTTGGCGGCGCTGAGACCGGGTACCGGCGTGGACGGGCCCTCAAGCACCTCGTCCAGATAGACCGGGCTACCCGATCCACGCAGATGCTTGACCACCCGATGGACCTCCTGGTCCGAGACGAATGCGCCGTGTATACGCTGCGGCACCGAGGTTCCTGGCGGCAGATAGAGCATGTCCCCGTGTCCGAGCAAAGCCTCGGCACCCATCTGATCAAGGATGGTGCGCGAGTCGACCCGGGCCGAGACCTGGAACGCGATGCGCGACGGGATATTGGCTTTGATCAGACCGGTGATCACGTCGACCGAGGGCCGCTGTGTGGCCAGTACCAGGTGGATGCCCGAGGCACGCGCTTTCTGCGCGAGTCGCGCGATCAGTTCCTCTACCTTCTTGCCGACGATCATCATCATGTCGGCGAGTTCGTCGACGATGACGACGACAAACGGCAACGGAGTCAGGGTCGGGGGTTCCGGGCGTTCGTCCTCGTCGAGGATCTCCGGTGGCGTGTAGAGCGGATCCGGGAACGGGGTGCCCTTGTCGATGGCGTCGCTGACCTTGCGGTTATAACCGCCGATGTTGCGCACACCGAGTGTCGCCATCAGACGATAACGACGCTCCATCTCGGCGACACACCAGCGTAGCGCGTTGGCCGCTTCGTTCATGTCGGTGACCACGGGCGCCAGCAGATGTGGGATGCCCTCGTAGACCGACAGTTCGAGCATCTTGGGATCGACCATGATCAGTCGGACGTGCTCGGGCGTCGCCTTGTAGAGCAGACTCAAGACCATCGCGTTGATGGCCACGGACTTGCCCGAACCGGTGGTGCCGGCGATAAGCAGATGCGGCATTTTCGCCAGATCCACTACCTCGGCACTGCCGCCGATGTCTTTACCGAGCGCCAGCGCCAGAGGCGAACGCAATTCATCGTAGGCTCTTGAACGCAGGATTTCGCCCAGCGTGACCAACTCACGCACCTCGTTCGGGATCTCGAGACCGATCACGGATTTGCCGGGGATGACTTCGACTACGCGCACGCTGATCGCGGACAGCGCACGCGCCAGATCCTTGGCCAGATTGCTGATCTGACTGACCTTGACCCCGGGTGCAGGCTGCAGTTCGAAACGCGTGACCACCGGTCCGGGATGCACCGAGACCACCTCCACCTCGACACCGAAATCCGCCAACTTGAGCTCGACCAGTCGCGACATGGCCTCCAGCGCTTCCTCCGAATATCCGGCCTGGCGTACCGGCGGATCATCGAGCAGCGACAGCGGCGGCACTTCGGCCGGAGACAAGGGGTCGAACAAGGGCACCTGGCGCTCTTTCTCGACCCGTTCGCTGATGGGGGCCGCCGGGATAACCGGCTCGATCTTCGGCGGCTTGCGGCTGGCCGATTTGAGCGTCTGACGGCGCACCTCTTCGTGCCGGGATTGCGCTGCCTTGCGGCCCTCGATAAAGGACCGTAGCGCCTGGAACCGATCCCGGATCCAGGCGATCGTGCTCAGGGTCCCGTGGCCGACGTGATCCATGATGGCCAGCCAGGACACGCCGATAAACAGCGACACGCCGGCAAGCCACAGCGCGAGCATCAACAGCGTCGCGCCAAGAAAACTCAGCGACTCGGACAGACTGTGGCCAAAGGCGTCGCCGACGACGCCGCCGGCCGTGTTCGGCAGACCCTGGCCGGAAAAATGCAGCGTCGCCAGCCCACAGCTCGCTACCAGCGTCATCACGAAACCGATGCCACGCAGTCCGATATCACGCCGGCTCATCGGTGGCGTCTCGCCCCGCGCCCGGAACACCAGCCAGCCGGCATAGGCGAGCATCAGCGGGAACAGATACGCGGGTCG
>JBATKC010000195.1:0-2367 GCA_049669065.1 Gammaproteobacteria bacterium | reverse complement strand
CAGCAGCGCTGATCCAGGGCGCTGCCGCGATCGCGCTCGGCTGCCGATTCTCACTGGCCAGCGTTTCTTGTCCTCTTCCCTCGAAAGGCTCGCTGCTCGCGCCGCAACACATCCGCGCATGACAACGCCGGCGCGGCTGGAACGCGGTTTCCTCCGGATCCTCCCGTGCGTCCGTACTTCCGGTATCCTCTTTGTTCGCCTTATCCGCCGGTGCCGGAGGTAACTTTATGCCTTTCGGTCGGCCGGCCGATCCCTAGGCCGACCAACATGCGGAACAAGAAGGATCGACAACGCCGGCGTCGCATCAAGCTAGTGGAGCAAGGCTCAGCCAATGCGCCGGTTGCTTGCGGCAGGTTAAGTTATAAAGTTACCTCCGGCACCCGTTACAATTCGTGACACCGAATTCATGGGGGTCGGGCCTTGGAAGAGAGAAGATTGTACGGTGCGTTCTTCGCCCTTGTGCTGCTCGCGATTTCCGGCTGCGCCACGGTGGATTTCGACCAGCCGAAGGCGGCGTCCTACGCGGCGGCCGACACCGGGGATACCTGGCTCGGTCAGCGTGTCGCCGGCCTTGCCGGGGGCCGGACGGGCGAGTCGGGATTCATGCTGCTGCACAGCGGCGTCAGTGCCATGGCGGTCCGTGTCTCCCTGGCCAATCGCGCAAAGCGCACAATCGATGCTCAGTATTACCTGGTCAAAGGGGATTCGGCGGGACTGTTGTTTCTTAACGCGTTGCTTAATGCGGCGGACCGTGGCGTACGGGTGCGCCTGTTGATCGACGACTACCTGGCCACCGGTCAGGACTCGGGGATGCTGGCCCTGGATGCACACCCCAATTTCGAGATTCGCATCTTCAACCCGTTCGCTCGCCGATCAGCGTTCGGACGGAACATCAATGTCCTTGGTGACTTCCGTCGACTCAATCGCCGCATGCATAACAAGTCGTTCACCGCCGACAACCAGGTGACCGTGGTCGGCGGCCGGAACATCGGCAGCGAGTATTTCGCTGCTCACGACCGGAACAACTTCGAGGATCTGGATCTGCTGGGCATCGGTCCCGTGGTCAATGACGTCTCGAGCATGTTCGACCGCTACTGGAACGACCGGATCGCTGTACCCGTACACCATGTGGTCAGGCCACCCGGGGATCCGGAAACAGCGGTATCCGAACTGCGGGATAAGATCACGGCCGGCCTTGAAGATGTCAGCGCCGCCCGGTACCAGGGTGTCGTCGAGAGCATCCTGGAGCGGGAACGCATACAGGAGGACCAGTTCACCTGGGATCCATACCAACTTGTCTTTGATCCGCCCGAGTTCGGGGACAAGAAAAAAGCTGCAACGGTCGAATCCATGGTGCCGGCGCTGCAGTCGGCGATCTCGAAAAGCGAGGAGGAATTCCTGCTGGTCTCGCCCTACTTTGTGCCCCGTCGAAGAAGCCTGGCATTGTTCGAGGAACTGCGTGACCGCGGCGTGGCCGTCAAAGTCGTGACCAATTCCCTGGCCTCGACGAACCAGCCGCTGGTCCACTCGGGCTATGGTCCGAAGCGAAAAAGCCTGCTGCAAATGGGCGTTGAAGTCTACGAGATACGTCCGGATTTCGAGATCACCGGGGTGGAAGAATCCGGTGTGGAGGCTTCGGCCGGCGGGCTGCATGCCAAGCTATTCATCATCGACCGGACCGAACTGTTCGTCGGGTCGTTTAACTGGGACCCTCGCTCAGCCCGGATCAACACAGAGATGGGGATTATCCTGCATTCGCCGGAACTCGCCGCCGGCCTGGCGGAACGTATCACGAGGAATCTCAAGCCCGAGACCTACCAGCTGGAACTGTCGGACACCGGCCGGCTGCGCTGGACAACCCGTATCGACGGCGAGGAGCTCGTCTATACGAAGGAGCCCCACACCAGCTGGTGGCAGAGGTTCAAAGTCGGTTTCTACCGCATCCTCCCGATCAAGGAACAGCTCTGAGCACGTTTTGTTCGCACGCACGCTGCTGCAGCAGACTAATCCCCGGCACGGGCAGGTATCAGGATGCGGACCTGCAGCCCGCCGTCTTCCCGGTTACTGGCCTCGATCCTTCCACCGTGACGCCGGATCACACCGGCGGCGATGGCGAGACCGAGGCCCTTGCCGCCACGGTCCGGGCTGCGCGCCCGGTCGACCTGGTGGAAAGGATCGAATATTGCCTCCAGTTCGCAATCTAATTGGGGTCATAATTGGGGTCAGAGTAAAAACTATTGGCGCTTAAGCTTTGCTGACGTCCGATGATTTTGGGCCACGTTTAAGATGCTGAAGGCGTGCACCGGTTAACGCCTCGACTTCGTCCCTAAAGCGATCGTTTCCCAGGATCAGACCTTTATTCAAAGC
>JBATKC010000194.1:0-3446 GCA_049669065.1 Gammaproteobacteria bacterium | reverse complement strand
GCGTCGGGCCCGCCGGACCCCGCTCGAGCGGAATGGAAGATCGTGATCGACGGCCTGCTGGTCGGCGGCCTCACCGGTTTTGTCGGCGTCGGTGGCGGGTTCCTGATCGTGCCGGCGCTGGTGTTGCTCGGCGGCCTTTCGATGCACAGGGCGATCGGCACCAGCCTCGCCATCATCGCGCTGAAGTCCTTCGCCGGGTTCTGGAAATACCTGGACGTGTTGCAGCAGTCCCACCTGAGCCTCGACTGGCCCGTGTTGGCCAAGTTCACGGTGATCGGTATCGCGGGCAGCCTGCTGGGCAACCGGCTCGGGCGCAGTATTGATCAGCGACGCCTGAAACAGGGGTTCGGCGTGTTCCTGATCCTGATGGCGGGATTCATCCTCTGGCACCATTTGCCGCCGAGCGCCAGCTAATAGATATTTCATTCTGGTTAAACCGGAACATCCTGCGGGGAGCGGATCGATGCAGATGACGATGGAACAACTGGTGGCCGAGGCGCGCTCGCGTATCCGCGAGATCGGCGTCGCCGAGCTAGACCAGCGCGGTGCGCCGGGCACCGTCTTGATCGACGTGCGCGAACCCGATGAATTTGCGGCCGGCCACATACCTGGCTCGCTGAACATCCCGCGCGGCGTGCTCGAGGCCGAGGTCTCACCGGTGCCCGAAATGGGCGGCGAGACTGCGGCGGTGCTGGCTGACAAACAGCGCCCGATCTGTCTGTATTGCCGGACCGGCGGCCGCTCCGCGCTGGCCGCAGATGCGCTGCAAAATATGGGGTTTACCGACGTCGTGTCGCTGGCCGGCGGTTACGCCGCCTGGTGTCAGAAGCGCTAGCGCTGCCGCGAGTGGAGCGGGGCTCAATTCTCGTCGGGTACCACGGGCTCGGTCTGAATCTCGTCCGGCCAGGCGCGCAGCACCGCCTGGATCACGGTCGCCAGCGGGATGGCGAAGAACACCCCCCAGATGCCCCAGAGACCGCCGAACAGCAGGATCGCGGCGATAATCGCCACCGGGTGCAGATTGACCGCCTCGCTGAACAACAGCGGCACCAGCACGTTACCGTCCAAAAACTGGATCAGGCCGTAGGCGAAAAACACCCAATAAAAATCCGGCTGCAGACCCCATTGGAAAAAGGCGACTGCGGTCACCGGGATGGTGACGACCAAGGCGCCGATATAGGGGATCAACACAGACACCCCGGTCAGCACCGCGAGCAGCAACGCGTATTGCAGTCCCAGCAGACGGAACGCGATAAAGGCCGCGGTGCCGACGATCAGGATCTCCCAGATCTTGCCGCGCGCATAGTTACCGATCTGCCGATCGACCTCGCTCCATACCTGATTGGTCAGCGGCCGATGCTCGGGCAGGAAACGCGTAAACCAGGTGACGATCACCTGACTGTCCTTGAGCAGGAAAAAGACCAGGATCGGCACCAGCACCAGATAGACACCGATGGTGAACGCCGTCACCAGCGACGACAGCGAATAGGTCAGCAGCGTCTGACCGACGCCGATGACTTCGGTGCTGAGACCGGACAACAGATCCTGGATCTGTCGCTCGGTGATCAGTGAGAAGCGCTGCGGCAGCGCGAGCAGACTGTTCTGTAGCGCCGCCACGATACTCGGCACCTGCTGCGCCAGCTGGGTCACCTGTCTGATCAGCAGCGGCAGCAGGCCGAAAAAGGCGAAAACCAGCGCCACAAAGAAACTGAAGAACACCAGCAGCACCGCCGCGAGATGAGGCACCCTCCGCTGCTCCAGCCGCCCGACCAGACCCTGCAACAGATAGGCGATAACCACCGCGGCCAACAACGGCGCCAGCATGCCGCCAAAGAAATACAGCGTCACCGCCACGACCAGGATGATCAGCAGCAGGATGACGATCTGAGGATTGTCGAGCTGGCGTCGGAGCCAGTCTGAGATGTGGTTTACCGCCATAGACGATATGCCCTGCCGGCCGCAAAAGTAGCTAGCATAGCAGTCTCGAACCTGCGCTCAAACGGCCGCGCCAGCGCTGCCCGATTGTTCCGAGCGCAGCAGATAACGGCACATGGCCGGCAATACGACCAGGGTCAGCAGCGTCGACGCCAGCAGTCCCGATATAATCGACCAGGCCAGCGGCGGCCACAAGGTGCTGCGGGTCATGGTCAACGGCGCCAGACCGGCCACCGTGGTGATCGTGGTGAGCAGGATCGGACGGGTGCGTCTGGCCACCGCGTCGACGATGGCTTCGAGCAGCGCCTGACCGCGCTCCATGTTCTTGTCCAGCACGTCGATCATCACGATCGCGTTGTTGACCACGATACCCACCAGCGCGATCACGCCGAGCAAGGCGGTAAAGCCAAACGGATTGTCGGACAGCAACAACCCGGGCACGACACCGATGGTCGCCAGCGGCACCGTCACCAGCACCATGGCGAGGCGGCGGAAAGAATTGAATTCCAGCAACAGGAACACCAGCAGCAACACGATGCCGACCGGCATGGCCGAGAAAATCGCCTTGTTGGCATCGCCAGAACTTTCCAGCTTGCCGCCAAAATCGACGCTGGTACCGGACGGCAGCTCCAGATCCTGGATGCGTTTTTGCAGATCGGCGGTGACATTGCCGAATGCATAACCCTCCTCCAGTTCGGAAAGCACGATGGAGACCCGTCGCAGATCGCGGTGCTGGATCGCGGACGGCTGCCACACCAGGGACTGTTTTACCAGCTGCGCCAGCGGCACCGACTCGCCGCCGGGCGTGAACACATAAGCCGTGTCGAGATGATCGGTAGAGAAGCGTTCGCCTTCCGGCGAGCGCAGATAGATCGGCACCGGATCGAGCCCTGCCCGGTATTGTCCGATCTCGACACCCAGGGTGCGCCCGCGCAGCGCGTCGGCGATGTTTGAGCGGTCCAGCCCGTAGCGCGAGGCCGCTGCATCGTCGATCTCGAACACCAGTGTCGGCGTGCCGGTGCCGAGGGTCTCGCGGACGTCCGCGGTGCCCTCCGTGGCACGCATGAAAACCAGCACCTGCTCGGTGGCCGCGCGCAACACATCGAAGTCCTCACCATAGATGCGGATCTCGATCGGCGCATCGACCGGCGGTCCCTGGCCGAGACGGTGCGGCACCACCTCTACGTCCGGCAGCCTGGCGCGGGCATAATCACGCACCCAGTCGGATATCGCGGTGATATCGTCGGCGCTGCGCGCCATCACGCCCAGACGTCCGATGTGCGGGCTGCGCGGGTTCTCGCGCAAGTTGTAAAAGAACACCGGCCCGGAGAAGCCGGTCCAGGTGTAAACATCCTCCACTTCGGGCAGCTGTAATAAAGCGTCAGCCATCTCCACCGCAGCCGCCGAGGTGGTGCTGATATGCGTGCCCTCGGCAAAGTTCAGATCCACGACCATCTCGCTGCGCGACGTACTGGGGAAGAAATCGCGATCGACAAGGCGCATGCCAAACC
>JBATKC010000193.1:0-6158 GCA_049669065.1 Gammaproteobacteria bacterium | reverse complement strand
AGGCTCTCTCGGACATCCCTCAAACGATCCCTTGTCGCGCGACCCTTGGCGGGTCTGGTCGGGGCAGCGTACGGCAATGAATGGTGCGGAGCAACGCAGGGCGGAACACCGGCAGGGTAAGCGCGGGCGCGGTCGGTCGGGACTACCCTCAGGGCTGAGACAGCCCTTCCCGGATGGCGAAACGCGCCAGCTGGACGCGGTCGTGGATGTCGAGCTTCTCCATCACATGGTCGCAATGCTTTTCGACGGTCTTGACCGAGATATCCATCAGCCGGGCGATGCTCTTTTTTGACAGACCCTGAGCCAGATGGCCGAGCACTTCGGTCTCTCGCTGGGTCAACAATCGCAGCCGCGTCAGATGATCGCGCCCAAGGTGGGCGCCGTGCTCGTCGATGACGATACGCTCGCTGACCGCACTGGAAAAATGTGTCGCGCCGCGAGCCACCGCGCGGATCGCCTCGATCAGACGCCCGGTGGGCTCGTCCTTGGTCAGATAGCCGGCTGCCTCGGCCTCCAGTGCCTGTTCGATGTACTGATCTGTCAGATGCGCGCTCAAAAACACAATGCGCGCCGAGGGATGCAACGCCCGGATCTCCGCCGCCACCTCGAATACGGATCGGCCGGGCATGTCGATGTCCAGCACCAATACATCCGGCGCGCTTTCTGATGCGGCTTTCAGCGCTTCACTGGCATCCGCGACGATGGCCACCACTTCGATATCGGGTTCGCTGCCCAGACGTTCGGCCAGCATCTCCCTCACCAGCGCGTGATCATCGGCCAGCAGGACGGTGATGCAATCGCTCATGTGACACCTGTCTTGTCAGATTTCGGTCGGGTCATGCTTAAGGCCAGGCGCTTTAGTTCGGCCACGCTGACCGGCTTGTTCAACAGGAATACGGCATCATCCGCCGATACACTGGCATCGGCCTCGGACGATGACCCGACCAGCAGCACGGGCCCCGTGTACCCGGCTTGCCGCAGCCAGTCGAGCCCGCCTTCGGACCCGACACCGGGGAGACGGGTGTCGAGGACCGCCAGCACTGGATCCTCATCGGTGATCGCAATCTGATCCCGCACAGCGGCGCCATCCGCCGCCGGAACCACATTAAAGCCCGCCGCCTCAAGCGCAGTGCACATGATCTGCCTGGCATAAGGATGCTGTTCGGCCAGCAGGACCAGGCCCTGGCCAGTCTCCAGCGATGCGGTGTCCGGGGCCGGCAACTCCGAGATGACGGGTGCGGGGATGGCCGGCAGGCTGACGGTAACCGTCGTGCCGCGCGCTGGCGCGGAGTCGATGTGCAGCGAACCATCGTGTTGCGTGACGATGCCGTGGGCCATGGACAGGCCCAGCCCCGTGCCCTCGCTCACCGATTTGGTGGTAAAGAACGGTTCCAGCGCCCGCTCCGCGACCTCACGACTCATGCCGCAACCGGTATCGCTGACGGTCATAATGACGCGCTCACCGGCACCGCCTGTGATTCGGTCTACCGAAATCTTCAGACGGCCACCGCCGGGCATGGCGTCGCAGGCGTTGACTACCAGATTGAGCAACACCTGCTGAAGTTGCACCGGGTCGGCGAGTACCCACAAGCCGTCAGGGTCTCCGGCGAGGTCGGTCTGGAGTTCGACCGAAGCCGGCACCATGCGCTGGACCCAGCCGACGCCGCGGACCACCAGTTTGCCGACGTCCACCGCCTGCTTCTCAGCCACCGAACGCCGGCCAAAGGTCAGCAGACCGCGGATCACGCCCTCGGCCTGGTCGGCGGCCTCCTCCACCCTGCCCAGCGCGTTACTGGCCGGGTGATCGCCCTGGATCCGCTGTCGGGCGACCGTGGCATATCCGCGGATCGCGGTCAGCAGATTGCGGAAATCATGCGCGATACCGCTGGCCAGCCTGCCTACCGCCTCCATTTTTTGCGACTGCAACAACTCCGCCTCCAGCTGGCGGCGGATCCGCGACTCCTGATCCAGGGCCGCACCCCACCTGCGCAATCGGCGCACAAGCGCAATCCAGATCGCCAGACTCAACAGCAGGATCAGAAAGGCCACCCCCAGCGACTGGACTTCCCGCGCTTCCTGGACCACCAGCCGCTCGTTGAGGAAACGCCGATGATCGTCGATAAACAGCTGGGAGGCGTCCAGGAACCGCTGTTGCCAACCGCGATACTCCTCGCCGGAGAGCAAGGACAGTGCTTCATTGACCTCGCCCCAGTCGGCCAGGGTCGTGGCCTCGCTCTCGATCAGGCTGAGTTCGCGGACCGCATCGCTGGCCTGGATCAGGGCGGCCCGGTTATACCCGGATTCGGACTCGTCGATGGTCTCCCGCAACGCCTCCTGCAGCTTGGCCTCGACCTCGATGTGCCGGGTCTTCCACGACGGATCATGGGTCGCGATCAGCAGGATCGCGGTCGTCGCAAGCTGCTGCTGAAGCTCGGTCATCAGGTCGCGCAGACGATCGCTGGCGACATAGGATTCGGCGACCTCACGACCGACTTCGAAGGTGGAGCGGACGTGCCACGCCAGACCGACAAACATCAGCGCGGTGAGGACGATCGCGCTACCGACCCAGACCCGCGGGAAACGGCCTGCGAAGTCGATCCGCGGGCCCTGATGCTGCTTGATGTCGATCGATCCGGTCATTCCGAAGCTGGCGTTTCAAAGGCGTGCACGAGCATCCGAATGATAGCAGTCCCGAACGCGTCGGGCCTTGATCCAGGTCCGGGTCGGAGGCGCTCCGCTGGCTACCCGTGCGTGGCCGTTGCGCAGGACGGGTATCATGCAGAAGACGCCGTATCAGGCGAGTCATGTGCGTTCATCGATGACCGAGACACAGATGTTGGCGCTGCTTGAGCAGCACTACGGGATCGCGGCCAGGCGACTCTTGCCACTCGGTCGTGGCCTGATCAATCGCACCTATCTGGCCGAACTCGATAGCGGCCAGCGACACGTACTGCAGGCCTTGAATGCCATCTTTCCGCCGGCGATCAATGAGGACATCGACGCCGTCACGTCTTTTCTTGCCGCTGGCGGCATGACCACGCCGCGCCTGGTCCGATCACTCACCGGGGCCGCGTGGGTGGATTACGAGGGCGAGACCTGGCGCCTGCTGAGCTGGGTGGACGGCATCAGCTTGGACCGGCTCGAGGGTGCGGACCAGGCCGCCGGAGCCGGCGGCCTGTTGGGCCGATTCCACCATCGGCTGGCGGATTTCAAACACCGGTTCCATAACCCGCGGCTGGGCGTCCACGACACCGCGAAACACTTGCGCAATCTGCGCCAGGCACTGCGGGATGGAGATGCACATCGGCACATCAGCGTCATCCGGCCGCTGGCGATCGACATTCTCGATGCGGCGGCGTCGCTGACGCCGCTGCCGCCTCTCCCTGACCGGGTCGTCCATGGCGACCCCAAGATCAACAACATCCTGTTCGACGCGGCCGGCGCTCGTGCCCTGTGCCTGGTGGATCTGGACACGCTCGGACACATGCCGCTGCCGCTGGAGCTGGGAGACGCGCTGCGCTCCTGGTGCAACATGGCCGGTGAAGACTCGGTCGAGGCCTCGTTTTCCGAGTCCTTGTTCGAATCCGCCATCTCGGCCTACGCCGGTGAAACACGCAGCTGGCTGAGATCGGCCGAATGGGAATCCATCGTCCCGGCCACGCAGACGATATTTGTCGAGCTGGCCGCGCGCTTTTGCGCCGACGCACTCCAGGAATCTTATTTTGGCTGGGACGCCGGGCGTTACGACAGCCGCAGCGAACACAACCAGGTCCGGGCGCGCGGACAGCTTGCCGCGTTCCATGCCTGCAGGGCGCAAACCGAGCGGCTCGACAACATCGTCCGCGCCGCATTTGTCGCGGGCAAGGCATGATGCGGCCGCGGCATTGATCGATGAATCAGCTACTCGATGGACTAACATTGTGATCGCGCCAACATTTATCAGAGAACACCTCTAGCGCTGCCGGCATGCCCACCAACGTCACGCCCGAATACAAGAAAGCCGAAGAAGCGTTCCGCAAGGCCAGAGAGCCACGCGAGCGCCTCGACTGTCTGCGTGAGATGCTGCGTACCATCCCCAAGCACAAGGGCACCGAACATCTGCAGGGCGATATCAAGAGCCGCATCAAACAGCTCACCGAAGAACTCGCCGGCCCGCGTAAGGGCGGCAAACGCAGCGGCCCTGGCCATGCCGTGCGTCGCGAGGGCGCAGCACAAATCGCGTTGATCGGGCCGCCCAATTCCGGCAAGTCCTCGCTGCACCAGCGGCTGACCGGCGCCCGCTCGGAGATCGGCGCGTATCCGTTTACCACGCAGCATCCGCAGCCCGGGATGCTGGTCTGGGAGGACGTGAACTTCCAGCTTGTCGACCTGCCGCCGGTGGGCGAGGAATTCACCGTGCCGTGGTTCGCGACGCCGCTGCAGACGGCGGATGCCGCGCTGCTGGTGGTGGACCTGTCGGATCCGGCATGCACCGACCAGCTGAGCTATGTACTGGGCTGGTTAGACCAGCGCAGGATCAGGCTGGTGCGGGATTGGCCGGGCACAGCCGAGTCCCTGTCGGCCGGTGACGAGGACGACCCGTTCCGGATCGAACTCCCCACTCTGCTGCTCGCCAACAAGCGTGATCTGGACCCGGAGCCGGGCGAGATCGAGGTGCTGGAGGAACTGCTGGAGCTGGATCTTCCGGCCATCGGTACGTCAGCCGAGACCGGACACGGCCTGGATCGGATCGGGCCCTTCCTGTTCCGAAACCTGGGCGTGGTGCGGGTCTACACCAAGACCCCGGGCAAGGACCCGGACATGGACAAGCCGTTTACCGTGCGCCGCGGCGACACGGTCATGGATGTGGCCGCCCTGGTCCACAAGGACATCGCGAACTCGCTCAGTTTCGCCCGCGTCTGGGGCAAGTCGGTGTTCGACGGCCAGCAGGTCGGGCCAGAGCATCAGGCCGAAGACGGCGACATCGTCGAGCTGCATCTGCACTAGCGCGAAACCGTATCCGGAACCAGGAAAACGCCGTGAGAATCCACTGCCTGCAACACGCCCCATACGACGGGCCCGCATTTCTCCCGGCATGGGCGGCCAAGGTCGGCCATGTACTGACACCCGTGCTGGTGCCCGCTGGCGACCCCCTGCCGGCCGCCGGGGACTTCGATGCGCTGATCGTTATGGGCGGGCCAATGAGTCTGAGCCAGAAGGCTGCCCATCCATGGATCGGCACGGAGCGGCGGCTGGTAGAGCAGACCATGGCGGCAGATAAACCGATCCTGGGGATCTGCCTGGGCGCCCAGCTCATGGCACAGATTCTCGGGGCGGCGGTGGCACCGGGCCCGCATCCGGAAATCGGCTGGTTCCCGGTGCAGATCACTCAGGAGGCCTGCAACAGCTGGCTTGACGGTGCGCTGCCCGAGCGTTTCCGGTCATTCTTCTGGCATGAGGAGACCTTTGGCATCCCCGAGGGCGCCATCCATATCGCCCGCAGCCCAGCCTACGAGAATCAGGGATTTGTTTTTGGCCGCCATCTGGCGCTGCAATTCCACCTGGAAGTCACGCCGGAATGGGCCGCAAGACTGGTGGCCCGCGATGCGGCGCAACTGGTCGAGCATCCTTATATCCAGAGCGCCGATGACATCCTGGCTGAAGCGGACGAGCGCGCTCGCCAGAGCAACGCGCTGATGGCCGAGCTGCTGGAGAGATGGATTACGGGGGCGCGGGAAAGTGACGCCGGACATGGCTAGGCGCCGTTTCTTGCGTCGCTGCTGGATAGCGGTATTGCTGGGCCTGATCGCCAACCTCCCGGTCTGCGCCGCCTGGGCCGATGACGGCGCCCCCGGCCAGTTCCTGGTAGCCAGCCGCGGCCTCGGCGATCCGAATTTCGCCCGCTCGGTGGTACTGCTGCTGCGGCACGATGCCGAGGGTGCCATGGGCATCATCGTCAATCGCCCGACCCGGGTCAGCGCACAGGAAGTGCTGCCGGAGGTGGATGCGCTCGCGGCTTATCCGGCACCGGTGTTCTTTGGCGGACCGGTCATGGTGGAACGGCTGCTGGTGCTGCTGAGATCGGATACGCCACCCGCCGATGCGGAACCCGTGACCGGAGACGTCTATGTCACCGCCAGCCGGACCACCATCGAGGCGCTGGCCGCTGAGGATGCGAG
>JBATKC010000192.1:0-2019 GCA_049669065.1 Gammaproteobacteria bacterium | reverse complement strand
GTCTGGGCCTCGGCCACAGGCCTGACAAGGCGGCTCGGCTCGCCGGCGAGGCTGGACAGGGTACCGGCCCGACGCAAGCCCCCGTGCCGGTCCATATCGTTGATCAGGAAGCCCAGGCGATCGCCGGCCAGCTGCATCGGGATCTGCAGCTCCAGGTTGTAACCGGTGGGGGTGGCTTGCCAGTTGCCCCGGATGCGGCGCGCGCGGTCGTCTTTGCTTGCGCCGGGCTCGAGCGGTCCGGGAGCCTGGGCTGCGAACAGCAGCTCGATAAAACCGTCGTCGGCCGAGCCGAGTCGCAGACGCACCCGATCGCCCTCCGCGCCGGTGACGACATCGTCGTCGTCGACCTGGAAGAACAGAAACAGGCTTGAGCCATCGGTGCCCAGCTGGTAACGCGCGGTGAAGTCATGCGGGAGCGGTTCGGGCAGCGTCAGCAGCGCGGCGTCCGGCAAGCCCCAGTCATCAGCATATCCATCCAGGCTGGGCGCCCGGGACAGCGGGTGGGCGTAGATGCCGGGCGTGGCAACGGGTCCATCGCGCAAGCCGGACGCGTCGACCAGTCCGCTGTACAGCTGATTCGACAGCGCGCTTGCGAGCACGTCCGCGGTGGCGCCGAGGGTCTCCGCCTGGCCGTCACGCAGAGCCGACTCCACTTCGCGGATGTACTGACATCCTGCCCACGGCAGCAGCAGCGTGACGGAAGCCACGATCAACAGCCGGGGCGCCAGCTTCATCGGGCGGCGACCCGCCGCCGTTCAGGCGCTGTCCGCGCGCGGCTCAACCGGGCCCCGGCTGCCAGCGATAACCCACGCCATAAACAGTCTTGACCGCGTCGAAACCCGGATCGATGGCGACGAACTTGCGTCGGATACGCTTGATGTGTGAGGTGATCGTCGCGTCGTCGAGCACCACGTTCGCCGCGTCCATCAGCTGTTGTCGGGACTTCACGTGTCCGGGATGGCGTGCCAGCGCATGCACGATCCAGAATTCGGTCAGCGACAAGTCCGCGTCCTGATCCGCCCAGCTGGCGAGCAGACGATCGCTGTCCAGGCGCAGCGCACCGCGCTCGATCACCTGTGCAGTTGCCGCCGGTTCCCTGAGCGCGTCCAGACGGCGGAACAGTGCCGCAATCCGTGCCAGCAGATGGGCCAGGCTGATGTCTTTGGTCAGGTAATCGTCGGCACCCAGGCGTAGACCTGATACCGCATCCAGGTCGCTGTCCCTGGCGGTGAGGAAGATGATCGGCACCGTTTCGGAACGCTGGCGCAAGGCGCGGCAGAGATCGAAGCCACCCTCGGGTTCATCGCCCAGCGAGACGTCGATCAGCACCAGATCCGGCAGGCGATCGGCAAACGCGGCCAACGCGCTGGAGCGGTCTTTGTAGCCGGACACTTTGTATCCTTGCCGCCGCAATGCGTCCACATAGTTGTGGCGGATGGCGGCTTCGTCTTCGACGATGGCAATGCTTCGGGTCATCTTTCGGTATCCGGGCGCGGTTCCAATCTGCCACATCAAGCGGGCGCAGGGCCAGCCGCCATCGTCGTCGGATCAGGTCCCGCCTCGGGACGATTGGCGGCCCGGGGCGCCAGCGCGGTGATCGGACCGGACGGCGAATACCTGCCCGCGCCGATGTTTGATCTTGCGGACATGGTGATCACGGATCCTGACCGCGGACGCATCGAGGAGGCGCGGCTCACGCTGGACCTGTACGGCCACCATTCGTGGCCCGACGTATTCACCCTAAACACAGACCGCCGGCCTCAGCGCAATGTAGAGAGCAGACAAGCCGTTCAGGGAACGGCGCGAAGCGGGCGACCGCAGCCCCTCAACTGCTGTCCGTCCAGCTTGAGCAGCACCGTGGTCGGGAACAGCTCGCCGCTCATATCGTCGCGGCAGGATTGATCGATCAGGATGGCTTCGAACCCGGCCGGCGATCCAGCGCCGCGGATCATGCGGCCCCCGCTGAGCGGATCCATCGCGGTCTCGGGGTGCACGATCTCGTAGCGGCTACTGCCGTAA
>JBATKC010000191.1:0-2174 GCA_049669065.1 Gammaproteobacteria bacterium | reverse complement strand
GGGTGCGCTGGGCCCGGCCGACTGACCAGAGCAAGGCGCTGCTGGTCGCCATCGAGCCGCGCCATAATGAACTGGCGCGCCCCAGCCGGCGCGGCCAGACCGAAGTGCTGGCCGCCAATATCGATCAGCTGCTGGTGGTCGTGGCGCCGGTCCCGCAGCCAGATCCGTATATCGTGGATCGCTATCTGGCCGCAGCGGAGTTGATGGACGCCGAGGCCTGCGTCATCGTCAACAAATCGGATCTGGGCGACACGGCAGCGATGCTGGACCCGGACGAATTTGAACAGATTGGCTACACGGTGCTCGAAACCAGCGCCGAAACCGGCGCCGGACTCAAACCACTGGCCAGGCTGATGGGCGGCAAGACCAGCATCATCGTCGGCCAGTCCGGAGTCGGCAAATCCTCCTTGCTCAACGCGCTGATCTCCGGTCTTGAGCTGGATATTGCCGCTGTCTCCGACGCCACTGGCGAGGGCAAGCACACGACCACCGCCTCGGTGCTGCACCATCTGTCGGGTGGTGGTGAGATCATCGACTCGCCGGGCGTGCGTGATTTTGCGCCGCCGATCATGGACGCGGGCAGCGTGGCCTCGGCGTTCCGTGAGATCACCGCGCTGGCCGACCGCTGCCGCTTCTCGGACTGCATGCATCTGAAAGAACCGGACTGCGCCGTCAAGGCCGCAGTGGAGTCCGGCGGGATCAGCGCGCGGCGCTACGAGAGCTACCGCCGCCTGGTGCGACTGATGGCTCAGCTGGAATCCCGCGACTGATTCAGGACGCGTCGGCGATGGCCTGGCGCCCGGCGAAGGCGTGCGACAGCGTGCCGCTGTCAACGTATTCCAGCTCGCCGCCCATGGGTACACCGTGCGCGATACGGGAGGCGCGGATGCCGCGCATCCGGCAGCGCTCGGCGATAAAGTGCGCGGTGGCTTCACCTTCCACGGTCGGATTGGTGGCGAGGATGACTTCACGCACGATGCCTTCCTCTAGCAGCAGCTCGAGCTGGTCCATCCCCAGCTCGGCAGGGCCGATGCCATCCAGCGGCGACAGATGACCCATCAACACAAAATACCTGCCGCTGAACCCGGCCGCGTTCTCGACCGCGACCACGTCGGCGGGGGTCTCCACCACACAGAGCGTGCTGCCATCGCGGCTGCTGGCCGCACAGATCGTGCATAGCTCGCTCTCGCTCAACATACGGCAGCGCGCGCAATGACCGACTTTGCTCATCGCCTCCTGCAAGGCCGCGGCCAGACGCCCCGCACCATCGCGGTCACGCTCGAGCAGATGGAAGGCCATGCGTTGAGCCGACTTCGGACCGACGCCCGGCAGGCAGCGCAGCGCTTCGATCAGGCCTGCGAGCAGCGGCGAATACTTCATCGGTTCAAAACGGCAGCTTCATGCCCGGGGGCATGGCCAGGCCCGAAGTCATGCCGGAGTATTTCTCCTGTACTGTTTCCTCAACCTTGCGCAGTGCGTCGTTGGTGGCCGCGGCGATCAGGTCTTCCAGCATCTCGCGATCTTCGCCGATCATGCTGTCGTCGATACTGACCCGCCGCACTTCATGCCTGCATGTCATCGTCACCGAGACCATACCGCCCCCCGACTGACCACAGACCTCGAGGTTGGCCAGTTCCTCCTTGGCCTTCTGCATGTCCTCCTGCATCTGCTGCGCCTGGCGCATCAGCTTTCCCAAACCACCCTTCATGCCTCGCTACCTCTCCGCTTCCTCAGTGTTTTACCGGCTTGATCGAATCTTCGTCCAGGGTAGCGCCAAACGCCTGCTCCATGGCCAGCACGTTCGGATCACCCTTTATCGTGGCAACCGCCTCGCGCTGCATTTCCAGCGCTTCGCGCTGGCGCCGCTGCGCCGGTGTTTCGGCCTGTGGTCGACCCAGAGAGATCTGCAGTCGCAGATCTTGCGCAAAGTGTTTACACAAGGCCTTGCGCAGCTTCTCCTGCAGCGCATCGGTCCGCAGATGTGACTGACCTTCCTCCAGCGTCAGTTCGACCAGCCGTCCCTGACGCGACGTGAACATGCAGTGGCTGGCGAGCTGACGCGCCGCGCCGCCGAGATCGAGATCCGCGACCAGCTGGCCCCAGTCAATATCGGTCGAGTCCGCATCGGTCAGGTCTGCAGCAGATGCCGCCGGCACGGCGGTGGCTGTGTCGGC
>JBATKC010000190.1:0-4292 GCA_049669065.1 Gammaproteobacteria bacterium | reverse complement strand
GCTCATGATCACCGTGCAGGCAACGACAATGGCCATGATGTCCGCGTTCTCCAGATTGGCGTCCATCACCATCACCGCAAAAACAATGCTGGCCAGACCCCGGGGACCGAACCAGCCGATAAACAATCTGCTCTCGGTGTTCAGACCGGTGCCGGTCAGGACAAGGAAGACAGGTAGCATCCTGATCACGGTCAGGCTCAATGCCGCATAGACCACATAGCGCCACTCGAAATATCCGACCGCCTGACCGACAACGGCCGAGCCGAAGATGACCCACGTGATCAGCCCGAAGACGCCGCCCGTGCCCTCGGCCGCCAGCAGGAATTTCTCCTTGTGCTCTCCCATCAGACCACCGAACAGGAGTCCGCCGACGAACGAGGCGATAAATCCGCTACCGCCCAGCGCCTGGGCGGTGGCGAAACAGGTCAGCGCGAGGGCCACCACCGGGACCTGATTCCAGATTGAAGTAAGCCACTGGCGTCCGGTCGCGAACTTGAGACACTGCACGGCGACGGTGGTCAGCACCACGCCCACCAACACGCCGATACCGACTTCCTCGGCCAGCAGGTGCAGCGCCAGACCCCAGGGCCCACCCTCGTGGTCCACGTTCTGGGCCAGCGCCAGGAACAGCAACAGGACCGGCACGCAGATGCCGTCATTCAGACCGCTCTCCACATTGAGACCCTGACGGACATCACCGGGGACCGCCTTGTTGGTCACTACCGCCTGTCCCAACGCGGCGTCCGTCGGCGCCAGCATCGTCGCCACGAGCGCCAGCTCGAACACCGACAGCTGTACGTTGAGCAGCGTTGCGACGAAGTAACCCAGCGCGATAGTCAGCGGCAGACCGATGAGCAGCAGTCGCGTCGGCAGCCATGCTGTCTTGCGCAGCACCTTCAGATCGGCGCCGGCCGCGTCGCTGAACAAGACCAGCGCCAGGGTCAGCTCCGCCAGGGTCCGTAGCGCCTCCCGATCGGTCTCGAACGACAGCAGACCGAATCCGGTGGGGCCGATCAGCAGGCCGAACGCGGTAAATACGATCGGCCCGGTGATCCAGGTCCGGTCGATGGCGCCGGCGACGAAACTGTAGAGCAGCGCGAAACCCGCGATCAGGGCGAGGCTTTCGTACATGGTGCGGCGTCCGTCCTACTTGATGTTGTTTATGGTTCTTCGCCTACGTCTGAGGGACGAGACTCCTTGCATTTCGGAGCTGCCATACAGGGGAAAGATGCCAGGTCCATCCTTCTCAACTTCCCAACAAGAGAAGTGCCGGCACCGGAACTGTGATGACTCCTCGCCGGCCTCCGCAATCAGCTTCATCTACACATTATCGGAATAAGTGCCGGTGTTCACTTGGTTACCTGTTGGTCCCCCGAAGGAAATCGGGAGCGAACCGATCAATTCCTTACGGAAATGTCGTTTCGATTCCGCTACAGACCGAGACGCCGATTTGGACCCCAAACCTCAGTCCGACCCCGCTTGACGCCCTTTACGCACCAGAACCTCCGTCCGACCGCTTTCAAATCTCTTGCCGGAGGCTTGACATATCTGGTTTTGTCAACCATTCTTCACCCATGCAAAGCATCAAGATCAGCTCCAAAGTCGATGAAGACGCCTGGAACGAGCTCAAGGCGCTCGCCACCGAGACCCACCAGAATGTGTCCGGCGTGCTCACGGAAGCGATCCGCGACTATATAAAGAGAAAACGCGTGCGCCCGGAAGTCCTGAACCATCTCGAGCGTTCAATCGCTGAGAATGAAGAACTGGGCGAGCTGCTTGCAAAGTAAGACCGTCGCTTTTCTCAGTCGCGATGAAGCGCTGGCAATCCACCGGTCCCTGCTCGATCGTTTTGGTGGCCCACCTGGGGTGCGGGATCTGGGTCTGCTCGAGAGCGCGCTGTATCGACCCCAGACCGGCTACTACGACGATCTTGCCGCAATGGCGGCAGCGCTGTTCGAATCGCTGATGATGAACCACCCCTTTGTGGATGCTAATAAGCGGGTTGCGTTCTTTGCGACCGATGTGTTCCTGCGCCTGAACGGTTACAAGCTGGAGGTCAGTGCCAAACGGGCACACCGATCCCTGACTGGACTATTGGAAAACGACTGCTTCACGTTCGAGAAGATTCTGCCCTGGATCCGCCAGCACGTAGTGAAACTTTAGCCAGATAACCGATGGGGATCGAGAGCCTTATCGGGATCCATACTGGCCATGAGCATCCTGCTACTCCTTCTCCGCGCCGCCACCCGCGATCAGCTTGATACACACGTTGTCACCCGAGCCCAGCTCCCCCAGCCCGGCGATCGCCGCCGGCGGGAACACGAACAGACTGGCGGCGCCGGCCAGCTTTTTCAGCACGCCGATTTTCCCCAATGTGACATCCGGGTCGTTGAACGGTCCGGTCACCACGATCGAAGTCGCGGCATTCAGGGTCGCGCGCTTCGGTCTCGGATTGATTTTCACATTCCAGGTTTCGTTGCGCAGGTCGGCCGTCCCGGTGCCGACCAGGGTCGATTTCCCGGTATCGAGCACCAACACATCGAAATTCGCGACGCCATCAGTGATCGTCACTTCGCTGGCAAGGCAGTTCAATTTCGCTGAGTCTTCTTCTGCGGCTTTGGCCACCACAGACAGAAAGAACGTGGCCACCAGACCGCGCACGGCCCGCTCCGCCGCGGCGGCCCGTATCCTGCCTTTGTCGACGACCACCCTGAGCGACCCGGAGGCGTTGGCCCAGTATTCGGCCACGCTGCGCCCGGTCCCTGATACTTCGTAGTTCAGGTTGCATTTGGCCTCGATCAGCGGCGGGTCCGACCAGCGCCCGGTGATGCGACCGGCATCCGCATCGCGTAATTCCAGCCGGTGTTTGTATTGCAGAGCGTCACCTACCGGCTGGGCATCGAGCTGTGCGGTCGCCTTACCGCCAAACGCCTGCGCGTCGGCGGATGCCACCAGCTTGCCATCGGTGAGCTTGATCGACGCGTCGGCCTTATCCAGCTCCAGGTCTTCGGTCACCAGTTTGTCCGCGGTCAGCTCGACATCCAGATCCACCTGGCTCATCCACTGGACCTGGACCGGTTGATCGCTGAAGAGTTTGCCGCTGGCGGGCTCTGGCTGCTTCGCAGTGGTTGTCTCGCCAGACCACCATTTGTCGAGGTGGCTCAGGTTTAGTGATTTGGCCTGAAATTTCCCGCCTATCTTCGGCCGGGCGCCATCGAGAATGATGTCGAAGTCCCCGGCGATATCGTTGTCGGCGAGCTCCGTTTGCATGTCTGCGATCGACAACCTGCCCGGCGCGCCCTTGAGTTTCAGCCGGGTCTTCCATGGCGGCGTCTCGCCGGTCGGGAATCCGGCCATCTGCGCCAACACCGGCCATTGGGTGCCATTGGCTGCGACGGAGATATCGATCCCGTCGAGCGTGGGAAGACGTCCGAAGTCGCCCTCCAGATCGATCTCCAGATTCGGCGAACTGCGCTTGATCCTGCCGCTGAGGCCCTTGCCGCTCAAAAAGCCGGTCAGCGAATCCAGTCTGCCGTTGAGGGTGAACGGTCCTCCATCGACCGAACCAGTGGCGTTGAAATCCAGACCCTTTCCGATCAGTGGCGTGCTGAGCCGCGCCTGGTCGATGGTGAAGTCGCGGGCTGTCTCACCGTGGGGGTGCCAGGTGACGCTCAGCCCGTCGATTTCGACGCGGCTCAAGTCGTCGAACAGGCTCACCGCCGGGTCTCCGCTACCCGATGACTTGAACTCCCAGTTGCCCCGGCCCTGGGCATCCGACTCCAGCAGGAGCTTCGCCTGCCCCAGTGAAATGCTGCGCAGCCGGACCTCTCGCGCCAGCAGCGCCCGGGGCACGATCGTGAGTACCAGACTCTGGGCCTCGATCATTGGCGTCTGACGGCCCCAGGATGCGTTCGCCAGACTCAAGCCGCCGGCCGAGAGCCGCGGCGTAGGCCAGAGCTGCAGCTCGAGATCGCCCTTGATGGTCAGCTCCCGCCCGGTGGACTCCTTGACCAGCCGGGTCAATTCGGGCCGGTAGGCGTTCCAGTCCACATACTGAGCCGCGACCACGAGACCCACCGCGGCTAACGCGAGCAGACCGAGTAGGATGAGAAGGATTTTGGCTATGCGCATGATCGGGTGCTTCAGGGTGCTGGTGACAGTTTACTTGTTTTCCTTTCATCTTCTGCCTGCCAGTTCTCCCGGGGCACCCCGCCCGATCAGGATGTCGCGTCGTTCGATCAAATCGATGCGCGCGGCCATGCGACACGGCTGCGTCACCGATTGAGTAGCGG
>JBATKC010000189.1:0-13064 GCA_049669065.1 Gammaproteobacteria bacterium | reverse complement strand
GGGCAGCGACGCGGCACCCGCGCACGAGCCGTTTGTGCGTGACCATCCCAAGGTCGGGCGGAACGAACCTTGTCCCTGCGGCTCGGGCAAGAAGTACAAGCATTGCCACGGCCGTTTGAGTTGAACTACCGCTCTTGACTCGACTGCTGCCGACGCTGCACGTCGTCGCCGGGGTCCTCAATGACGCCGACGGCAGGGTGCTTATCTGTCAACGCCCGCCTGGCAAGCACATGGCCGATGCCTGGGAGTTTCCGGGCGGCAAGCTCGACCCAGGCGAGTCCCGACTCGCGGCGCTGGATCGTGAGCTGCGTGAGGAGCTCGGTCTGCGCCTGCTGGAGGCGCGCCCATTGATCCGCTATCGACATATCTATCCGGACCGGGAGATCGATCTGGACGTATGGCGGGTGCTGCGATTCGAGGGCCAGGCCCGCGGACTGGAGGGCCAGGCGCTGGATTGGGTGGCGGCGGGCGAGCTGGAGCGCAAGCCCTTGTTGCCCGCCGACCGCCCCATTTTAAGCGCCCTGGCTCTCGGCTCTCTATGCGCGGTGACCGGGCGTTACGCGGATCTTCCGGACTTCCGTCGACGGGTGGCGCGCGTGCTTGAGCGCGGTGCCACCCTGGTTCAGCTGAGGGCGCCGTGGGCCGACCAGCGCGAACTCGGCGCGCTGGCCGCGAGTGCCATCGAATTCTGCCGGCCACGAGGGGTGCAAGTCGTGATCAACGGTGAACCCGACCGCGTGATGTCGGTGATCGACGCTACCGGCGCGGACGGGATCCATCTGCCGGTGCGCGGCTGGCGGGATCTTACGGCAGCGTCGAAGCTGGAAGCCCGATGGGTGGGCATGTCCTGCCATGATCGGGAAGAACTGGCCGAGGCCGTCCATCTTGGCGCCGATTATGCGGTGCTCGGTCCGGTGCTTGCCACGGCCAGCCATCCCGGCGCACCCGGCATCGGCTGGGAACGATTCGCGGCATTGACCGAGCCGTTGCCGTTGCCGGTCTTCGCTATCGGTGGGATGGTGCAGACGATGCTGGAACCCGCCTGGCGTCACGGAGCGCAAGGCGTGGCGGCCATCAGCGCGCTTTGGGAATGAGGCTTCGCTCCGGTAGCCGCAGTCTCAATCCCGATCAGGGTCCGCGTCGACGGCATCGGACTCTGCCGGCTCCCCGGTAACAGGGATGCTGCGCTCCTCGGAAAACCAGGCACCCAGATCGAGCAATCGACACCGTTCGCTACAAAACGGGCGCCATACGGCGGTGGCATCCCAGGGCACTCTGCTGCCGCAAGTGGGGCACGTGACTCGGAAGGTCGATCCCTGCGCAGACATCGGGCAGCAGCTCAGCAGCAGGCGAGCAGGAAATCCACATCGTCGCCGCACTGGACCGGCCGGCGCTCGATCCCGCTCCAGCTGTAGAAGCGGATCGTGAAACGGTGCTGACTGCCACTGATCTCAGGATATACCGCGGCGGGCGCAGCGAGCGACACACGCAGCAGCTGGCTCGGAGCGCCGCGTTCGATCGAATGCTGAAACAGCCCCTTGCGTGCCTGCTGCGGTTCGCCTGGCGCGCTCTCACGCGTCATCCACAACAATTGTGAGACCGAGTCGCACAGTGGCTTGATCGCGGAGAACCAGACCTGGAAGTCGCTCACGCGGTCCTCATAGGGGAGATTCAGCCAATGTTTGAAATCCGGCAGATCGAATTCGCAGGTGCCGCCGGGGATCGCGCTGCGGTGCTTGATCGCGCTGAGAAACTCCGACTCCTTCAACGGCTGGGCGTATTGGGCGCCTGATTCTGCCAGGCGTGCGCGCAGTTTGGTGACGCGCTCCAGCAGCGTGTCCAGCCGTTTTCTGTCCACCCCCGGCGTGTTGGCATACATCTCCATCATCGAAGCCTGACGCTCAAGTTCTTTCATCGCGTCGGCGCGCATGTCCCCGCGACCGAGGATAGTGAGGATCTCGAGCAAGCTGGCGATGGCGGCCCGGCTGCTCCATGAGGCGGAATCCAGGGAATGATGGTTGGTCTGCTGGGCCAGGAACTCGAGCCGCAGGAAGGTGCGCATCCGCTCGGACAAGGGCTGCTCATAGGTGACCATGGCGGCCGCATGGTCCGGGTTCTGAATGTCGGCGGGTCTCGAGCTCATCCGATCATTCTCCATCAGCAGGAGGGGCTACGGCAAACGCAGACCCGGGCTGTCGTATTCACCCGTAGCGGACAGACGTCGATATACCTGGTCCAGCGCGTCCACTGCGTCCGTCAGCACAGACCGGTCACCGGTATTGAGCAGAATGTCATCGGCAACGTAGCGACGCTCATCCCGGGAAGCCTGGGCGGCGAGTATCCGGCGGGCGCTTGCCCTGGTTTCGCCATCCCGGACGCGCAAGCGGCTGATCTGCAGCATCTCCGGGCAGTCCACCAGCAGCACGCGGTCGACCTGGTTGCGAAGGCCCGCCTCGACCAGCAGCGGGATCACATGGACCTGGTAGGCGCCCCCCGCGGCCGCCGCCCGACGCTCCAGTTCCTGCCGGATCAGAGGGTGGGTGATGGACTCCAGCCTGCGTCTGGCCCCGGGATCGGCAAATACCTGTTTGCGCAGGCGTCCCCGATCGAGCGTGCCATCCTCTGCCAACATCCTATCGCCGAATGCGTCGCGGATCTGGCCGAGACCGGGGGAGCCGGGTGCGACGACGTCTCTGGCGATGACATCGGTATCCAGCACCGTGACCCCACGTGCGGCGAAACGGTCGGCCACCAGAGTCTTGCCCGACGCGATGCCGCCGGTCAGGCCGACGATCATCGGCCGGCGCGCAGGAGCGGGACCCCCAGACATGAGACTAGTCGAGCCCGGAGAAGGACAGATAGGCGTGGGTGATATCTTTGCCCCAGAGCATCGCGATCCAGCCGGCCGCGGCCAGATACGGCCCGAACGGAATCTGAGTCTGGCTGTCCCGTTTGCCGGTGATGATCAGCGCCACGCCCAGACCCGCGCCCACCACGCTCGACAACAGGATGGTCAGTGGCAGACCCTGCCAGCCCACCCAGGCGCCCAGCGCGCCGAGTAGCTTGAAGTCGCCGTAACCCATGCCTTCCTTGCCGGTGAGCAGCCGGAAGGCGTGATAGAGCAGCCACAGGGAGAGATACCCGGCTGCCGCACCGATAACGGCGCTGCGCAGATCTGCGAATGCCGGCCGCCCGTCCCAGACCAGCCCGAACAGGCTGACCAGCAGGCCAAGCCATAACAAGGGCAGGGTGATGATGTCGGGCAGCAGTTTGTGATCGAGGTCGATGACGGTCAGTGCCACCAGGGACCAGGTCACGATCAGCGCAAATACGCCTACCCAGCCCGGCCCGAAATGCCAGGCGACGATGGCGGAGAGCGCTGCGGTAAGCGCCTCGACCAATGGGTAGCGTGGAGAGATCCTCGCCTTGCAGGCCGAACAGCGGCCGCGCAGCGCCAGATAGCTGAACACCGGTATGTTCTCGAGCGCGCCGATGACGTGGCCACAATGCGGGCACGCGGAACGGGGTACGACCAGATTGTAGGTCTCTTCGGTGGGCGCCGGCTGGTCCAGAAGACTCGCGCATTGGGCCCGCCAGTCACGCTGCAGCATCAACGGCAGCCGATGGATGACCACATTCAAAAAGCTGCCGACCAGCAGTCCGAGGATAAATATCAGAGTGATGAAAAAGGCTGGCTGATCACCGAGAAACGCAAGGCTTTGCACACTCGTCCTTCCCGCGTATGCGGCTCAGCGGCCGGCGCCCCAACCCGGGGCCGGCCGGTATCCTGCTGTCTAGATGACGGTACCCATCTTGAAGATGGGCAGGTACATGGCCACGACCAGACCGCCGACGAGAACGCCGAGGATGGACATGATCATCGGCTCAAGCAGGCTGCTCAAGGAGTCGACTGCAGCATCCACCTCGGCTTCATAGAAGTCGGCGACTTTGCCCGTCATCTCATCCAGCGAGCCCGACTCTTCACCCACCGCTACCATCTGGATCACCATGTTCGGGAACAGATCGGTCATCTCCATCGAGCGCTGCAGGCGCTGACCCGTGGCGACTTCTTCCCTGATACCGAGGACCCCTTCCTGGTAGACGATGTTACCGGTCGCGCCGGCTACCGACTCCAGCGCCTCGACCAGCGGCACGCCGGCGGCAAACATCGTCGACAGCGTCCGCGAGAAGCGTGCGATGGCGGCCTTGCGCATGATGTCACCGATAATCGGCAGCCTCAGAGTAATCCGATCGATCAGGCGATGGAAGCTGCGCGAGCGCTTGCGGAAGTAGGCAAAGGCCCAGACGCCGGCGATGACCACGGCCAGGATCATCCAGCCCTTGGTCCGCACGAACAAGGAGAGATTCACCACGGTGCGGGTAAACGTGGGCAGGTCCGCACCAAAGCCCGAGAACAGGCTCTCGAACTGCGGGATCACGTAGATCAACAGGATCGTGGTGACGACGATCGCGACACCGACCACGGCCGCCGGGTAGGTGAGCGCTTTCTTGATCTTCTTCTTGATCGCCTCGGTCTTTTCCTTATAGGTGGCGACCTTGTCCAGCAGGGTCTCGAGCGCACCGGCCTGTTCGCCGGCGTTGACCAGATTAACGAACAGCTCGTCGAACTGCATCGGATGTTTGGCCAGCGCCTCGGCAAGTGTCAAGCCGCCCTCGATGTCCTGTTTGATGTTCATGATGAGCCGCTGCATGCTCGGGTTTTCGTGTCCCGCACCGACGATGTCGAAGGCCTGCACCAGCGGGATACCGGCCGCCATCATGGTCGCCAGCTGACGGCTGAAGATAGAGATATCTTCGGTCGTAATCTTCTTTTGTGACTGCAACAGCTGGTTCTGCTTGCTGATTCTGGTGGGCACCAGCCCCTGCCTGCGCAGCGTCGCGCGCACCGCCGCTTCGTTGGCTGCCATGGACTTGCCTTTGATCTGGGCGCCGCGAACGTCCTTGGCGACCCAGTTGAAGGGATACTGTTTGGCTGCGGTTTCTGCCATGAGGTGCTCGCTCTTGCTAAATCGTCAATGCCGCGCCACGATTGGCCGGCCGGACTCGTCTAATCGATGGTGACGCGGTTGATCTCTTCCAGACTGGTCATGCTGTTGATGACTTTTTGCAGACCCGCCTGGCGCAGATCCCAAATACCGTCCTGCGCGGCCACGTCCGCGATCTGCATCGCGTTACCGCCTTCCATGATGATGCGGCCGATCTGCTCGGTCACCGGCATCACCTGATAGATACCGACGCGCCCCTTATAGCCATCCGTGCACTGATTGCAGCCCACAGGTCCGTAGACGCGGATGCCCGCGTCGATCTGCTCCTGGGTGAAGCCTTCCGCAAGCAGCGCCTCGGCAGGGATCTCCTTTGGCTGCTTGCAGTTGCTGCACAAGCGCCGTGCAAGACGCTGGGCGATGATCAGACTGACGGATGACGCGATGGCATAGGGCTTGACCCCCATGTCCACCATGCGGGTCAGGGTCTTTGGCGCATCATTGGTGTGGACCGTCGACAGCACCAGATGGCCCGTCTGGGCGGCCTTGATCGCGATCTCGGCCGTTTCCAGGTCACGGATCTCGCCGACCATGATCACGTCCGGATCCTGACGCAGGAAGGCCTTGAGCGCCGAGGCGAAGGTCAGCCCGACCTTCGGATTGACGTTGACCTGGTTGACCCCGGGCATATTGATTTCCGCCGGATCCTCGGCAGTAGAGATATTCCGGTCTTCCGTATTGAGGATATTCAGACCCGTGTATAGCGACACGGTCTTACCGCTGCCGGTGGGGCCGGTGACCAGGATCATGCCGTACGGCTTCGACAGAGCCTCGACATAGGCATCCTTCTGGAAGTCCTCGTAGCCCAGCGCATCGATACCCATTTTCGCGCTGCTCGGATCGAGGATACGCAGCACGATCTTCTCGCCATACAGAGTCGGGCAGGTGCTGACGCGGAAGTCGATCGCCCGGTTCTTGGACAGCTTCATCTTGATGCGGCCGTCTTGCGGCACGCGGCGCTCGGCGATATCAAGCCGGGACATTACCTTGAGGCGTGCGGCGACTTTGCCGGAGAGGGCGACCGGCGGCCGCGCGATCTCCTTGAGCACGCCGTCCATACGGGTGCGCACACGGAAACTCTTCTCATAGGGCTCGAAGTGGACGTCCGAGGCGCCTTTTTTGATCGCGTCCAACAAGACCTTGTTGACGAAACGCACCACCGGCGCGTCTTCGACGTCAGCCCGCGTGATGTCCTCGCCCGGCTCGTCATCCCCGGAACTGACGTCCAGGTTGTCGAGATCGAAGTCGTCGTCCTCCAGGGACTCGAACGTCGTATCAGCCGCCTCCAGCGCGCGCTCAAGAGCACTTCGGAGTTTGTCGTCCTCGACCACCACCGCCTCGACCGCCATGCTGGTCTGGAACTTGATCTCGTCCACTGCCGGCAGATTGGTGGGATCGGACAAGCCGACAAACAGACGCCGTCCCCGCTTGAACAGCGGCAGCACGCGGTGTTTGCTGAGCAGGTTTTGATCGACCATCCGGACCACATCCAGATCCAGGTCCATGGCCTCCAGGTCGATGATGGGCACGCCAAACTCATGCGAGGCGGCGGCGGCGATATCCCGGGGATTGGCCAGTTGCTTGTCAACCAGATAGGACACCAGCGAGACTTTCTCTTTGCGGGCCTCCGCGCCGGCGGTCTCCAGAGCGGCTTCTTCCACGATCCCGTCCTGCACCAGACGGCGTGGGAGCCCTCGGAGATTGAGATCTGTGACGGTGGCCACCATAAGCTGCGCTCTCTAAGCCTGTGTAACCGCGGGCAGCAATCAAGACCCGCTTGTATGTCCCTGAAATTGCTGGGTGCCGACATCCCTTATCGGGACTGATACGGCCTTGAAGTCTACCTCACATAATCCATATCGCAAACGGACCTGGCGCACAAAATGAGAAAGGGCGCCGTTCCCTGAGGAACGGCGCCCTTGGCTATCTACCAATCATGCCCGATTGGGGGGAGGGGGCACGCAAGGTCCGGGGGGAGGATCAGGCGTGTGGGCAGATCGGCAGCATTCGCACTTTAGCGGCAGTTCGCCGGACGGTACTTGTTGTCCAGATCACCACCGTTGCAGGTCCACTCGACCTTACCGACGTTGGCGTCAGCCGTGCCTGTGAAGATAATCGTCGGTGTGCCGGTAATACCCATTGCCGCGCCATTGAACGTGACAGTGAGCTCACTGGTGGTGGGGCTCGTGTCGTCATATGCCATCTGGTCTACGTACTGGGTCGCGTAGTCGCCGGCGACGCCGAGGCCGGCCTCGGCTGCGTCAGCAGGCATGGCGCCCAGGGAGTTCCAGGCATCAGCCACCGACGTCTTCGCGGCAGCCACCATGTTTACGCCCTCTGTCACCTTCGAGCGCACGGTGTAGTCCTGGTAAGCCGGGATCGCGATCGCGGCCAGAATACCGATGATCGCCACGACGATCATCAGTTCGATAAGGGTAAAGCCCTGTTGTTTCTTCATCATTTGCGGTTTCCTCGCTTGGGGGTGTCAAGTTTTCGGCGACGTATCGCCTGTCCCGATTAAGAAAGCAAATGACGTGCCAGTTTTAGCGAAATACCTATAGTGCGCTGATTTTAAATGATTTTCAGGAGATTCTGGCGGCAAAGGCAGCGATATTTGAGCGCCCAATATCGGCAGGCAGAGTCACAAAGTGACAAAAATTGTCAGCCGCGGCGGGCGTTTTTCTACTCCAGACCCAGTTTCTTTATCCGATAACGCAGCGCGCGGAAGCTGATCCCGAGCAGCTTGGCGGCCGCCGTCTTGTTGTAGCGGGTCTGCTCGAGCGCCTGGACGATGGCCTCCCGCTCGACATCTTCCAGCTGCGATCCCAGGCCCGCGTCTCCGGATAGCGCGAATTCGGGTCCTTCGGCGCCGGGTGCCTGAGGTGCGCGCAGCTGTATATCGTCGGCGTCGACCCGCCCCGCCTCGCATAGGGTCAGCGCCCGCTCCAAAATGTTCTCGAGTTCGCGTACGTTGCCGGGAAAGCTGTGCTGCCTGAGTTTCTTGCGCGCGGCGCGTGTCAGCGTAGGCGTGGGCAGGTCCATGGCCAGGCCCAGTCGCGCGAGGACGTGGTCGGCCAGCAGCAGTACGTCGCCCTCCCGTTCGCGCAACGGCGGCACGCGCAATTCGATGACGTTGAGCCGGTAGAACAGATCCTCGCGGAATTCGCCCCGGGCCACCATGCTGCCCAGATCCCGGTGGCTGGCGCTCACAAAGCGCACGTCAACCGGCAGCTCACGGTTCTCGCCGACCGGCCGTATCGATCGCTCCTGGATGACGCGCAGCAGCTTGACCTGCATATGCAGCGGCAGATCGCCGATCTCGTCCAGCAACAGCGTGCCGCCTTCGGCGCTGCGGATCATGCCTTCCTTGTCTTCGCTCGCACCGGTAAAGCTGCCCTTGCGATGGCCAAACAACTCGCTTTCCATCAGTTCGGCCGGGATCGCGCCACAATTCACCGGCACAAACGGGGCATTCGCGCGCGGGCCGCTGTCATGAATCAGCCGTGCCACCAGTTCCTTACCGGTGCCGGATTCCCCGGTGATGTGCACCGGCGCCTGGCTGCGCGCCACCTTGGCGATCATGCGTCGCAGGTCGGCCATGCTGCGGGATGCCCCAATCAGCGTCGTGTCGCTGTCTGCGCCGGTATCCGGCCGCCCCAGCCGCAGCGCGGTATCGACGATCTTGCGCAGGTCACCGACCTGGACCGGCTTGGAGACAAAATCGAAGGCGCCGATCTTGAGTGCGCGCACCGCGGTCGCCACGTTGCCGTGGGCCGTAATGACCGCGACCGGGATGCCGTGATGATTTTTTTGGATCCATTCGACCAGCTCGAGACCATCGCCATCGGGCAGCCGCATATCGGTCAGGCACAGCTGGAAGCGGCCGCTATCAAGCATCTTCCGCGCGCTGGTCAGGTCCTCGGTAGTCTCTACCCGCAGCTTCATACGCTCCAGCGTGATCGAGAGCAGTTCGCGGATATCCGGTTCGTCATCGACGACCAGGACCAGTGGTTTGTCCATCGATCAGGGCTCCCAGCGCTGGGGATCGGCAAAGATAATTCGGAAGATGCTGCCACCCTCGGCGCGCGGTTCGTAGACCAGCGCTGCGCGGTTGCACTCGCACAATTCGCGCGAGATAAACAGTCCCAGGCCTGAGCCCGAGCGCTCGGCGGCCGCGCCGCGGAAGAATGGCTCGAAAATACGATCCCGGATCGCGTCGGGGATGCCGGGGCCCCGGTCACGGATCTCCAGAAAAGGCCGGTCATTGGCCAGGCGGCGGCCACAGACCAACTCGATGGTGCCGTCCGGATTGTCCATCGCCATGCCGTAGCGCAGCGAGTTCTCGCACAGGTTCCAGACTACCTGGTGCAAGTGACTCGGATCGACCTGCACCTCGACCGAGCTGGCCGTGCCGACGGCCATCAGCCGGTCACGCGGGATCTGGGCAGTGGTCGTAAACTCGTTGGCAAAGGTCTCGATCCATGGCACCAGATCGACTCGCTCCGGGCTGGTATGGTCGCGGCGAGACAGCTGCAGCACATTATCGATGATGGCGCTGACCCGCCTCGCGTTGGTCTCGATGATTTCGGTCAGCTTGTGATCCTGCTGGCCGAGCGCATCACTCTCGCTCAACAGCTGGCCGGCATGACTCATCGCGCCCACCGGGTTACGAATCTCGTGGGCGATACTCGCGGACAGTCGGCCCAGAGCGGCAAGCTTGGACTGCTGCACGCGCTCTGCCAGCGCCGACGCATCCTCCAAAAAGATAATCAGAGCGGCACTCTGGCCTTCGCCGATCGGCGCGAAATACGGGTTGATCACGGTGATACCGTCAGCGGCGATGATAGAGGGTGACGACGGATTCTCGCCGCGCTCGCCACGCCGCCAGGCAGCAGCCAGTTCCAGCAAACGCGGAGAAATACTGCCCAGCGAGACGCCGCGCTGATCGCGATCCGTGCCCAGATATTTGGCCGCCGCATCGTTCATCAGGCGGACTCGATCGTCGCCATCGACGACCACGATGCTCTCGCGCAGATTGCGGATGATGTAGTCGTTTAGCTGGCCGAGATTAGCCAGGTCGATGCCGCGCTGCCGCGCCAGGTTCTCGCTCTCCTGGATGCGCCGGGCGAGCGGGTGTGCGGCCACGGAGATAAACAGGAGGATGCCACCGAGCACGCCGGCCGGGGTCGAATCGGTCAGGGTGGCGGTGCCTTGCAGGATACTCAGATATTGCTCAAACACGATCGCGATAGCCGCCATGGCGCCGAACATCACTGCCCGCGACCGCGACCAGATCAGCGAGATGGCGCCGATGCTGACGATCAGCAGATTGGCGATGCCGCTTTCTATACCGCCGCTGGCGTGGGCCAGTATGGTCAATGCCGCGGTGTCCACGATAGCCTGACCGAGACTCTGCCCCATGACCGACGGCCAACGCTGGGTGACGGCGAAGTCGTTTAGTGCGCCACACACGAAATAGGCGAGGGCGGTGATAAAGAACAGGTCCGGATTCGCATTGCCGATCAGGCGCGGATCCTCGCCCAGCAGGAACATGGCCAACAGGAACACCGCGGCCAGGGTCCGGAAAATGTTGACCAGGCGCAGCACCCGCCAGGCGAACTCCGGTGCCACCGCGCCGCGGGTCTCCTCCACTCGGTTCGACTGTTCGGTGTTGACCGTGGACACGTGTGCTGCCGGCATGGTGGGTGGCGCTGCCCCGCTGAAATGTTCCGGGCCATTCTAAGAGGTCAACCGCGGGGGGCAAGCGCTTTTGCCTAAACATGCGCTTTGCTCCAAAATACGCGCCTCGATTTCTCCCCGGATCCCCGATCATGGCGCGTGTCTCGGGCGACTGACGATTCTTCCCGGTCGTCGGCGTTGCGGATGGCGTCACGGACGCGGTGTTCCGGCAGCTCAATGTGTAACCGGGTGGCCCCATGAATCTGCACGAATATCAGTCCAAGACGCTGTTCGCCGAATACGGCATCCCGGTCCCACAGGGCATCCCGGCCCATTCCGCGGACGAGGCCGTCAAGGCGGCGCAGGAGCTCGGCGGATCGCTGTGGGTGGTCAAGGCTCAGGTCCATGCAGGTGGTCGTGGCAAGGGCGGGGGCGTCAAGCTGGTCAGGAGTCCGGAGGAAGTTCGGGCGGCGGCCGAGGCCATGCTGGGTCAGCGTCTGGTCACCCATCAGACCGGTCCCGAAGGTCTGCCGATCAACGCAGTGCTGGTAGAGAGTGGCTCCGATATCGATCGCGAACTCTATCTCAGCCTGTTGATCGACCGGGCCCAGGAGAAGGTCGTGTTTATGGCGTCCGCCGCCGGCGGCATGGATATCGAGGAAGTGGCCGCGACCGAGCCGGAGAAGATCTTCCGTGTCGCGGTGCATCCGGCGGCTGGCCTGATGCCCTATCAGGCGCGCAAGCTGGCCTTCGGGCTCGGCCTCGAGAAGAGCCAGATTGGCGAGTTCACCGCCATGGTCCAGGCTCTGTACAAGTTATTTACCGAATGTGACGCAAGCCTGGTCGAGGTCAATCCGCTGATCGTCACCAAACAGGGCCGGCTGGTGGCGCTGGACGCCAAGATCAATCTGGACAGCAACGCGCTATTCCGCCAGAAGCGACTGCTGCAGTGGCGCGATCCCAGCCAGGAGGATGAAAAGGAGAACGAGGCCAGCGAGCACGATCTCAATTATGTCTCTCTGGATGGTGATATTGCGTGTATGGTCAACGGCGCCGGCCTTGCCATGGCGACCATGGATCTGATCAAGCTGCACGGCGGCGAGCCCGCCAACTTCCTCGATGTCGGTGGCGGCGCCACGGCCGAACGCGTGACCGAGGCATTCAAGCTGATCCTGTCCAACGAGGGCGTCAAGGCGATCCTGGTGAATATCTTCGGCGGCATCGTGCGCTGTGATCTGATCGCCGAGGGCGTGATCACCGCGGTAAAGGAGGTCGGCGTGAGCGTGCCGGTCGTCGTCCGGCTTGAAGGGACCAATGTCGAGAAGGGTCGAGAACTGCTGGCCAACAGTGGTCTGGCTATTGTCGCCGCGGAGGATCTCACCGACGCCGCCCGCAAAGTCGTCGCGGCCTGACGGATCACGAGGAGACATCATGAGCATTCTGGTTAACCGCGACAGCAAGGTCATCTGCCAGGGTTTTACCGGCCAGCAGGGCAGCTTCCATTCACAACAGTGCATCGACTATGGCACCCAGCTCGTAGGCGGCGTCACGCCAGGGCGGGGTGGTAGTACTCATCTGGACCGACCGGTGTTCAATACGGTCAGCGACGCGGTGGCCGAGACTGGCGCCGATGTGAGCATGATTTATGTGCCGGCGCCATTCGCCGCCGATGCCATCCTCGAGGCCGCCGATGCCGGCATCAGTCTGGTCGTCTGTATCACCGAGGGCATCCCGGTGATGGACATGGTGCGGGTCAAAACAGCGCTGCGCGAACGCGATTGCCGTCTTATCGGCCCCAACTGCCCGGGCATTATCACCCCGGGTGAGTGCAAGATCGGCATCATGCCTGGCTTTATCCACCAGCCGGGCAAAATCGGCGTCGTCTCCCGCTCCGGCACGCTCACCTATGAAGCGGTCTACCAGACCACCTGCAACGGCCTCGGCCAATCCACCTGTATCGGTATCGGCGGCGATCCGGTGCGCGGCATGGACTTTATCGACTGTCTCGAGCTGTTCGAAGGCGACCCGCAGACCGAGGGTGTGATCATGGTCGGCGAGATCGGCGGCACCGACGAGGAGGCGGCGGCTGAGTACATCGCCGCGAATCTGAGCAAACCGGTGGTCGCATACATCGCCGGCGTCACCGCGCCGCCCGGTAAGCGCATGGGGCATGCCGGGGCCATCATCTCCGGCGGCAAGGGCACCGCGGTGGAGAAATTTGCTGCGCTGGAGGCGGCGGGGGTGCAGACAGTGCGATCCCCAGCGGAGCTCGGCAGCGCCATGCTCCAGAGCTTCGGCAGCTGAGCGCGGTTCCGGCCGTAC
>JBATKC010000188.1:0-3369 GCA_049669065.1 Gammaproteobacteria bacterium | reverse complement strand
GATCCGGACCCGGAGGATCGGGTCACGGTGCCGCCGCTGGTGGTCGAGCCGTCACCGACTGTGAGTTCACCGGCGACCCCGGTCCCGATCCAGCCGGTTGCGTTCGAACGCACCCGGCCCGGCGCGCGATCAAGCCAGCGCAGGTTCCCGCTGGTCGGCGTGATCATTTCCTCAGGGTTGGCGCTGTTGGCCGTTTCGATCTGGTTTATGTTCACCGCACGCTCGGTCGAAGTCATCGTCAGCCCGGTGCCGGACAAGATGTGGATCAGCGGTGGCCTCGATGTGCCGGTCGGTTCCCGTCATCTGATCCGCCCCGGGACCTACACGCTGCACGCCAGCCTCGACGGCTATGAGCCTCTGGCCGAAGAGGTCGAAATCACCGATGAGCGCGACCAGACGCTGCGCCGCAGCCTCGAACGCCTCGCCGATCGCCTGTTTGTCACCACGCCGGGCGTCGAGGGCGCCCGTGTGTTGGTGGATGGTGAGGAGATCGGGTCGGTCCCGCTGGCCGACTTTGCCGTCCGGCCAGGCCGCTACCGGATCGAGATCGCCGCCGATCGCTATGTGCCCGAGGTCCGGGATCTGGATGTGGAAGGCGGCGGCAATACTCTGCGACTCGAGGTGGCGCTGCAGCCGGACTGGGCCGAGGTGACGATCGCCAGCAACCCGTCCGGCGCGGAGGTCCTCGCGGATGGCCAACAGCTCGGGGTCACGCCGTTCGCCGGTGACCTGGATTCCGGTCTGCGTCAGCTGGAATTGCGTAGCCCCGGGTTCAAGACCTGGCGGCAGCAGCTCGAAGTCGAGGCCGGCGTTGCGCAACGCCTGCCGACGGTGCAGCTGGAACCCTCCGACGGGCGTTTGTCGTTACGCACCGATCCGGCCGGCGCCACCATCCTGGTTGACGGCGAGTTTCGCGGTCGCTCACCGCTGACCCTGGAACTGGATCCGGGTCGCCGTTATCGCATCCAGGCCACGCTGCCCGGGCACAAATCCGCGAGCAAGAATGTAAGCCTGCGCTCCGGCGAGGAGCGGCGGGAGGCGCTGCGCTTGCCGGCGGTCACTGGCGAAATCCAGTTCGCCGTCCAGCCGGCCGGTGTGGAACTGTTTATCAATGGCAAACCGCGCGGTCCGGTGCCGGACCAACTGGCGCTGATTTCGGTGCCGCAGCGTCTGGAGTTTCGCAAACCCGGATTCGCCAGCCAGAGCCTGACCGTCAACCCGAAGCCCGGGCTGGCGCAGAAAGTGGAGATCACGCTGCTGAGCGAAGCCGCTGCGCGGATGGCGGCGATACCCGCGAAGCTCCAGACTCCGCAGGGCGCGGAGCTCGTCCTGTTATCGGGCGGGCGTTTCACCATGGGCACCAAACGAGGCTCGCCGGGCAGGCGTGCCAACGAGGGATTGCGTGAGGTTGAGATCAGCCAACCCTTCTATCTGGGCACGAAAGAGGTTACCAACCGGGAGTTCCGCGCGTTCCGCCCGAATCATGCCTCCGGTACCGCTGTGGGTTATGGCATGGATGGGGAGGATTATCCGGTAGTGCGTGTCTCGTGGCAGGACGCGGCCGCCTACTGCAATTGGCTGAGCAAGGAAGCCGGGCTTGAACCCGCCTACGAAAGCGAAGGCGGCCGCCTGGTAGCGATCTGGCCGGCGCCAAACGGTTATCGCTTGCCCAGCGAAGCCGAGTGGGTCTGGGCTGCCCGGTATGCGGGCAGGGACCAGAAGGCGCCGCGCTATCCCTGGGGCAACGCGTTGCCGCCGCCACCGAAGGCCGGCAACTTCGCCGATGTCTCGGCACGGGGTAGCCTCGGCGATATCCTCGCCGGTTACAACGACAGCTACCCCGCCACCGCCCCGGTGGCGACCTTTCGCTCCAATTCGCTGGGGATTTTCGATCTCGGCGGCAACGTGGCAGAGTGGACCAACGACCTTTATCGGGCCTATGTCGGCACGGCGGCCACGGTGGCGATCGATCCCGCCGGCGCCGAGGAAGGCCGATACTATGTGATACGGGGCTCCAGCTGGGCCCATGGGACGATCCCGGATCTGCGCCTGGCCGCGCGAGCCTATGGCGACGACGCGCGGCCGGATCTGGGATTCCGGATCGCGCGCAGCGTCGATACCGGCCCCTGATCAACCACCGAGGGATGACTGATGCGTGTATGGATGGTGAGTTTTCTGTGGCTGATGCTGGCCGTCCCGGCAGCAGGCATCGCCCAGGATGAGGAGGCGACGCCGGCCGTCGCCGGGCAGACCGAGCCGAAGAGCGACGACAAACAGCCGGCCGATGAAATGGTCTCCGGTGAGGATGTCTGGTCCGGTGAGCCGGAGGACGAGAAGGACGTGTTCGTGCCGAGCGAAACCGTATCAGCCGACTCGGCGATCGCTTTCCCCGCCGATATCTGAGACAGCCCGGGTAATCTGATGAAAAAACACATTCCGGTCGAATTTATCTACCAGGTCTTCTCTCTGATCCTGGTCATCATCATCGTCCATGGCATCTATGTGTCGGTAGTGCGTCCCGCCGCTGATGCGGAGTTGCGCGCCGATCAGATCGCGATGCAGGAGGACACCGCCTACGTGCCGCAACGCTCGGTCTACGTCATCATCCGCGACTTCGAGCAGGAAGCCTGTTTCGTGCTGTTCTTGTGGGCGATCAGCATCATGGGCCTGAAAGGATGGTCAGTGCACGAACAGCGCAAGCTGCTGGAGATGGATCTGGTCCCGGTCTCCGAAGGCATGCGTATCCTGCCCGAGGACACGCGGGAATATTCGCGCCAGCTGCAGGCGCTGCCGGAACGGCTGGCCGACTTCGCGCTGCCGCGCGCGTTGCTTACCGCGCTGCAGCGCTTCGATTCGACCCGCAATGTGCAGGATGTGTCCCAGGCCGCCTATGAAGTCTGCGACGAGGAGGCCGATCGCCTGGATTCGGAGTTGTCGATGATCCGGTATATCGCCTGGGCGATCCCGTCCATCGGCTTTATCGGTACGGTGCGCGGTATCGGCGAGGCGCTGGCCCAGGCCCACAAGGCGGTCGAGGGTGATATCGGCGGCGTTACCCAGGCGCTGGGCGTGGCGTTTAACTCCACGTTTATCGCGCTACTTTTGTCGATCGTGCTGATGTTCGCGGTCCACCAGCTGCAGTTGTCACAGGAACGCCTGGTGCGGGATTCGAAGACCTATTGTGACCGTAACCTGGTCCGGCATATGAAGGTCCGTTAGGTCGTCTGACGTCATGCGAGTCCTGGCTCTGGAGATCAATGACAGCGGGCTGCGGGTCGGCTCGGATAAGGCGCGGCAGGAGGCCGGGCCCGGCTACGCCATGCTCGACCCGGAGCGGCTGAGCCTGGGCGAGGAGGCGCGGCGACAGGC
>JBATKC010000187.1:0-3150 GCA_049669065.1 Gammaproteobacteria bacterium | reverse complement strand
GGTATCTGCAGGAGACAGCGCAAGCTGTGGACATCCCCAACGTCGTCACCGCGGTGCTCGGCAGCTTCCGCGGTTATGACACGCTGGGCGAGGTATTCGTGGTCTTTACCGCCGGCATCGGCGTGCTGTTCCTGCTCTCGGCCCCGCGGCCCCGCTCGGGCAGCGGCTCGCGTTCGGGATCAACGGGCGAGCAGATCGGGCTGCAGGACGAATTGCTGCTCGGCGTCGTCGGCCGGCTGCTGGTGCCTTTCATCCTGTTGTTCGGCTTGTACGTGCAATTCCACGGCGAATACGGACCGGGGGGCGGCTTCCAGGCCGGCGCCCTGATCGCCGCCGCCTTTATCCTCTATGCGCTGGTCGAGGGTCAGCAGCGAGCGCTCGCAGCGCTGCCGCAACGAGCGCTGAATGCGCTCATGGTCGGCGGCGCGCTGCTCTACGGCGGCGTCGGTGTGGCGGGCATGCTGCTGGGATCGAACTTCCTCGACTACTCGGTCCTGAGCGAGGGTCCGATCGCCGGACAGAAGCTCGGCATCATCCTTATCGAGGCCGGCGTCGGCATGACCGTGTCCGGGGTGCTGCTGAGCGTATTCCACGCGTTTGCCGCCCGGGATCGCATCCGATGAACTTGCTCGGGCTGTACAACTACTGGGTGTTTGCCGTTGTCCTGATGATCGGGTTTTACGCTGTCGTGGCCAGGACCAACCTGATCAAGAAGCTGATGGGGCTGTCGCTGTTCCAGGCCGCCGTGTTCCTGCTGTACATCACGATGGGCAAGGTCAGCGGTGGCACGGCGCCGATCCTGCAAAAAGGCGTCAGTGACGCGGTGTTCTCGAATCCGCTGCCGCAGGTGCTGATCCTTACCGCTATCGTCGTCGGTATCTCGACCACGGCCCTGGGGCTGGGGATCATCGTGCGCATCAATGAGGACTACGACACCATCGACGAGAAGGACATCCAGGAGATCGACCGGCGGTGATCACGCTGAACGCGCACCTGCCGTTACTACAGGTCGTGGTGCCGCTGCTGATCGCGCCCCTGGTGACGATGTTGCGACCGCGGGGTCTGGCCTGGGCTGCCGCGACCGCGACCAGCCTGATGACGTTTTTGATCTCCGTGGCGCTCACCGCGGGCGCGCTGGCGGGTGAGGACCAGCGCTACGAACTCGGCGCCTGGGCCGCGCCATACGGCATCGAGCTCAACGTCGGCAGCTTCGGGGCGCTGCTGCTGCTGATCCTGACGGGCGCATCCACGCTCGCGATGCTGGCCGGCAAGGCCAGCCTGGACCAGCAACTCGAAAGCGAACGCCAGCCGCTGTTCCTGGCCGCCTGGCTGCTGGCCCTGGCCGGCATGTCGGGCATCCTGGTCTCGGCGGACGCGTTCAACATCTTTGTGTTTATGGAGATCTCCTCCCTGGCCAGCTACATCCTGATCGCTGGCGGACCGGATCGCCGCGCGATGCCCGCAGTGTTCAAGTACCTGATCATGGGCACGATCGGCGCGACCTTCTATCTGATCGGCATCGGCCTCGTCTATATGATGACGGGGACTCTGAACCTGAGCGATATACAGGTGCGCATCCAGGACGTGACGGACCTGCGTCCGATCCTGGTCGCGGCCGGATTCATCACCGTGGGACTCGGGCTGAAGGCCGCGGTATTCCCGCTGCATGTCTGGCTGCCGAACGCCTATAACTTCGCCCCGCACGCGGTGACGGTGTTCCTCGCTGCCTGTGCCACAAAGGTCTCTCTCTACGTGCTGCTGAGCTTCGACTTCGTGGTGTTTCAGCAGAACCTGCTGGGGCACGAAGCCCAGTTTGCGGCGTTCCTCATGCCGCTGGCCGTGATGGGCATCCTGGCGGCCTCCGCCGTCGCGCTGTTCGAATCCAACCTCAAGCGGCTGCTGGCCTTTTCGTCGGTGGCTCAGATCGGCTACATCCTCCTCGGCGCCAGCCTGGTGTCGCTGCCCGGCCTGACCGGGAGCCTGATGCATATGTTCAACCACGCGCTGGCCAAGGGTGGCCTGTTCCTGGCCGTGATGTGTCTGGCGATGCGTTTCCCCAGCCTGGAGCTCGATGATCTCGCCGGCGCGGCCAAACGGATGCCCTGGACGATGGCGGCATTCGCGGTCGGCGGACTGAGCCTGATCGGCATCCCGGGCACGGCCGGCTTCACCAGCAAGTGGTACCTGATCACCGCGAGCATGGAATTTGGCGGGGGCGGATGGTTGCTGGTCGCCGTCATCGTCGCGGGCTCGCTGATGGCGGTGGCCTATATCTGGCGGGTCGTCGAGGCCGCCTGGTTCCGGCAGCCGGCATCCGGGCAGATGGAGTTCAGCGAAGCGCCCGTGCCGATGTTGCTGGTCACCTGGCTCGCGGCCCTGGCCAACATCTACTTCGGGCTGGCGCCGTGGCTGCAGATCAGCCTGGCGTCCGACGCGGCCGGGATCCTGCTCGGAGAGCTGCCGTGAGCCCCGAGACGGCAATCCTCGCCGTCTTGGCCATCCCGCTGGCCGGCGCGTTGGTGATAGCGCTGGCCGGTCGGGTCAGCCCGAATCTCCGGGAGACGGCGACGCTGCTGACCGCGGCCGGATTGATCGCGGCTGTCTGGAGCCTGCTGCCAGGGATATTCGATGGCGCTCGCCCCGGGCTGACGCTGAACGAGATCCTGCCCGGCATCTCGATCGCGTTCAGGGTGGAACCGCTCGGCATGATGTTCGCCGCGCTCGCCTCGGGGCTGTGGCTGATCAATTCCGTCTATTCGATCGGCTACATGCGCGGCAATCGCGAAAAGCACCAGACTCGCTTCTATGTGATGTTCGCGGTGTCGCTGGGCGCCACGATGGGGATCGCATTCGCGGCCAATCTGTTCACCCTGTTCCTGTTCTATGAAGCGCTGACGCTTTCCACCTATCCGCTGGTGGCTCACAAGGGCGATCCGGCGACTGTGCGCTCGGCCAGGGTCTACCTGGGCATTCTGATCCTTGCGTCGATCGGCCTGCTGCTGCCCGCCATCGTCTGGACCTACCTGATCGCGGACACCGGTGACTTCACCCCCGGCGGCATACTGGCCGGCCGTCTCGACGGCCCGCTGGTCGGCCTGCTGCTGGCCCTGTTCGTCTTTGGCACGGCCAAGGCGGCGGTGATGCCCATGC
>JBATKC010000186.1:0-4379 GCA_049669065.1 Gammaproteobacteria bacterium | reverse complement strand
GCGCGTCTCTGCTGCTGGCCACGCTGCCCGTCGACGCACCAGATCCGGCGCTTGGCCAGGACGGCCCTGCGCTGGAGCCCGTAGCGCTGCCCTACCCGGTGCCGGCTCCGGCCGTCACCGGCTAATCCGCAGGGTCGGCTGTGCCCTGCTCCGGACGCAGGTGCGGGAAGAACAGCACATCACGGATCGATGGCGAATCCGTAAACAGCATGACCAGCCGATCGATGCCGACACCGAGGCCGCCCGTCGGCGGTAATCCGTATTCGAGCGCGCGCACGTAGTCGGCATCGAAGAACATCGCTTCCTCGTCACCCTGACTCTTGCGTTCGGCCTGTGCGCGGAACCGTTGCGCCTGTTCTTCTGCGTCGTTCAGTTCCGAGAACCCGTTGGCGATCTCGCGGCCACCGATAAACAGCTCGAAGCGATCAGTGATAAACGGATCGTCATCGTTGAGTCGCGCGAGCGGGGAGACTTCAGCCGGATAGTCGGTGATAAACGTCGGCTGGATCAGCTGACTCTCTACCGTATGGTCGAACAGATCGGTCTGTAATTTTCCGGCGCCTGCGCTGGCGTCTACCTCGTAGCCACCCGCACTCAGGATCTGGCGCAGATAGTCGACCTCGCGCAGACGGCTCGCATCCAGATCCGGATTGAATTTCAGCAGCGCTGCGCTCAGCGGCAGACGCGGAAACGCCGGTTCAAAATCGAAGCTCTGGTCCTGGTAATTGATGCTGGTACTGCCGAGCACGCATTGTGCCATCGTGCGCAACAGGCTCTCGGTCAGATCCATCATGTCGTCGCAATCGACGAATGCCCAATAGATCTCCAGCATCGTAAACTCGGGGTTGTGACGCGTCGACAAACCCTCGTTACGGAAATTGCGGTTGATCTCGTAAACCCGCTCCAGACCGCCGACCACCAGCCTCTTGAGGTATAGCTCCGGGGCCACGCGCAGATACATATCCAGTCCCAGCGCGTTGTGGTGGGTGACAAACGGCCGCGCGTTGGCGCCACCGGGGATGGCCTGCATCATCGGCGTTTCGACCTCCAGGAACCGACGCGCATCCAGATACTCGCGCATAAAGCTGATCATCTCGCTACGCACACGGAACACGCGACGCGTGTCCGGATTCATGATCAGATCCACATAACGCTGTCGATAGCGTGTCTCCTGATCGGTCAGGCCGTGGAATTTCTCCGGCAAGGGCCGCAGCGACTTGGTCAACAACAACAGGCGGTCGACACGCACCGACAACTCGCCGGTCCGGGTCTTGAACAGCGTCCCCTCGGCGCCGAGGATGTCACCGAGATCCCAACCCTTGAATTCCTGATACACGCCCGTCGGCAGATCATCACGCGCCAGGAACAGCTGGATGTCGCCGCTGACGTCGCGCAGACGGGCGAAGCTGGCCTTGCCCATCACCCGCTTGGCCAGCATGCGGCCAGCCACTGCTACCCGGATCGCCGCCTGCTCGAGCTTGTCGCTATCCCACTCGTCATAGGTGCCATGCAGATCAGCTGCCTCGGCGTTCTTGCGGAAGTCGTTGGGGAAAGCACGCCCCTGCTCGCGCAATGCGGACAGCTTGCGTCGTCGCTCCGCGATCAGTCGGTTGTCGTCTTGGTCCTGCATCTGTTGTCCCCGGCGGGTGCCCAAACCCGGCTAAAGCCCCTGTTTGAGGCTCGCCTCTACAAAAACGTCCAGACCGCCATCCAGCACGGCCTGAGTGTTACCCACTTCCACCGAGGTGCGCAGGTCCTTGATCCGCGACTGGTCCAGCACATAGGAACGGATCTGGCTGCCCCAGCCGATATCGGCCTTGGTGTCCTCGACCGCCTGGGCCTCGCTGCGCCGTTTCTGCATCTCCATCTCGTAGAGCTTGGCACGCAGCTGTTTCATCGCGGTGGCCTTGTTCTTGTGTTGCGAGCGATCGTTCTGACACTGGACCACGATACCGCTGGGCTCGTGCGTGATACGCACCGCGGACTCGGTACGATTGACGTGCTGACCACCGGCGCCGCTGGCCCGATAGACATCGATGCGCAGATCAGCCGGATTGATCTCGATGTCCACATCATCCTCGATCTCCGGTGAGACAAAGACCGCGGCAAAGGACGTGTGTCGTCGGTTGCCCGAATCGAACGGCGACTTGCGCACCAGACGATGGACGCCGGTCTCGGTGCGCAGCCAGCCATATGCATACTCGCCGCTGACGCTCACGGTCGCGCTCTTGATCCCGGCCACCTCGCCGGCCGAGATCTCGATGATCTCGGTGACGAATTCATGCGCTTCTGCCCAGCGCAGATACATGCGCAACAACATCTCGGCCCAGTCCTGCGCCTCGGTTCCACCGGACCCGGCCTGGATGTCCACGAATGCGTTGGATGCATCCATCTCGCCGGAGAACATGCGCCGGAACTCGAGTCGTTCGACCTCTTGCCTGAATCCGGTCACCTCGAGCTCGATCGCGCCGAGCGTTTCCTCATCATCCTCTTCCGCGGCCAGATCGAGCAATTCCGCATTGTCGGCGATCCCGGTGTGCAGACGATCCAGCGAGTCGACCACAGCGGACAGCTGCGCCTTGCGCCGCCCCAGCTCCTGCGCGTAGTCCGGTCGGCTCCAGACGTCCGGGTCCTCCAGTTCGCGCTGGGTCTCTTCTAACTGTTCTTTCTTGGCCGGGTAGTCAAAGATACCCCCTGAGGTCATCGATCCTCGTGCGCAGATCCTTGAGCAGATGACGCAGCTGACTGAGTTCCATGATGGCTGTTTCCCGGTGCCCGACCAAAGCCCTGAATCTTATCATGCCGCGGCCGCGCCGCGACCGCTCACCCGGCGGCGATATGCTCCACCACCAGCTGCGCGCTGCGCCGGCCACGAAACTCGTTTACATCGAGACGATAGACCAGGCGCAGCCGGTCCGGCAGTGGATCAGGCACCTGGTCGGCCTGATTGAACGCCAGCGCATCGATCGCATGGTGTCCGCCGGGCAGCTGGACGCGCAGCTTCAGATGACGCTCTTTCAGGACCCGGCTTGCCGAAACATCGAACACGTTGTCGAACAGCGGCTCCGGAAAGCCCTGCCCCCAGGGTCCGGCGCCCCGTAACAGCTCGGCCGTCTCGAGGCTGAGTTCGCGATCCTCCAGACAGCCGTCGGAGAGGATCTCCTGCTCGAGATCCGACGATGAAAGATGCCGCGTCGCCACCTCGACAAAGGCCGCGTCAAAGGCCGGCAAGGCATCCCCCGGCAGTGTCAGCCCGGCCGCCATGGCATGGCCGCCAAAACGCTCGATAAGGCCAGGATGGGCGCTGTCGACCTCCGCCAGCACGTCGCGGATGTGCAGACCGGGGATCGATCGGGCCGAACCCTTGAGCCGGCCCCCGGACTCACGCGCGAATGCGACCACCGGGCGGTGATAGCGTTCCTTGATCCGCCCCGCGACCAGGCCTACGACACCCTGGTGCCAGGTTTCGTCAAACAGACTCAGCGCCACCGGCACCTCGCCCTCGAGGACGATATCCGCGACCGCGTCCAGCGCCTGCTGCTGCATCTCGCTTTCGATCACGCGGCGCTCCCGGTTCAGCTCATCGAGCGTCGCGGCAAGATCTCGTGCCTCCCGATCGGAATTGCTCAACAGGCAGCGGATGCCCAGCCCCATGTCATCCAGGCGTCCGGCCGCATTGAGACGCGGCCCTGCGGCAAACGCGAGATCGGATGCGCCGGCTGAGGCAGGATCACGAGCGGCGGCCTCCAGCAGCGCGCGGATCCCGGGGTTACCCTGCCCGCTGCGGATCCGCCGCAGCCCGTGCTCGACCAGGATCCGGTTGTTCCGATCCAGCGGCACCACATCCGCAACCGTACCCAGCGCCACCAGGTCAAGCAGCCCCGCGAGCAGTCGGCGGGCATCGGCCGGTTCCAGCAGCCGTCCGGCCAGCGCAGCCATGAGATAAAACGCGACGCCGACACCCGCGAGATTCTTGCTGGCGAACGGCTCGCCAGCCAGATTGGGATTGACGATGGCATTGGCCTCCGGCAGCACCGTCGGCGGCAGATGATGATCCGTGACCAGCACGTCGATACCTGCCGCCCGCGCTGCGGCCACGCCGGCAACACTCGAGATCCCATTGTCCACCGTGATCAGAAGATCCGGTGCGCTCGCCGCCGCCACCGCCACCAGCGGCGGGCTCAGACCGTAGCCGAATTCGAAGCGATTCGGTACCAGGAAATCGACGCTGGCAAAGCCGAGTCCGCGCAACGCCTGGACGACCAGGGCTGAGCTGGTGGCGCCGTCCGCATCGAAGTCACCGACCACCAACACGTGGCTGGCCGACGTGCGGTGGGCGAGCAACAGATCCACCGCGGCCGCGCTGCCGGCCATGGCCC
>JBATKC010000185.1:0-10046 GCA_049669065.1 Gammaproteobacteria bacterium | reverse complement strand
CTGCCAGCGACGGCCGTTACAGCAGTCGCGAGCTGGAGATCCTCCGGGCCGTCTGCGGCATCCTCCACTGCCCGCTGCCGCCGCTCGCGCTGGGTACCGGATCTGATCAGACCTGATCCAGCGGCAGCTTGAGATAGCGGACGCCGTTAGCAGCAGGATCCGGCAGACAGCCGGCGCGGATATTGACCTGGATCGCCGGCAGTATCAGCGCCGGTACCGCCAACCCGGCGTCACGCGCCTCGCGCATCGCCACGAACTCATCCTCGCTGACCCCTTCACGCACGTGCAAGTTACCGGCGCGCTGCTCGGCCACGGTGGTCATCGGCCGGGGCGCCTGGCCGGGCGCAGGGTAATCGTGGCAAAGAAACAGCCTGATCTCGTCGCCCAGTTCGTAGATCCGCTGGATTGAGCGGTATAGCCCGCGTGCGTCGCCACCCGGGAAGTCGCAGCGGGCGGTGCCGTACTCGGGCGTAAACAAGGTGTCGCCGATAAACGCCGCATCGCCGATCACGTAGGTGACACTGTCGTCGGTGTGCCCGGGGGTACTCATCACCTGGATGCTCAAATCCCCGAGCGGCAGCCGGTCGCCGTCGTCGAGCAATTGCTGGAACTGACTGCCGTCAGCGGGCAGCGCGTCGCCCAGATCGAAAACTTTGCGGAAATGCCGCTGGACCTCGCAGATGCCGCGGCCGATGGCGACCGGGCAGCCGAGCGTTTCCCGCAGCAGGTTTGCGGCGGTGAGATGATCGGCGTGGGCGTGGGTTTCCAGGATCCGATCGATCGACAAGCGGTGATTTCCGGCGAATTGGATCAGCGTCTGCGCTGAGCTCCCATCGGTCCGGCACGCCTCCGGATCATAGTCCAGGACCGGATCGATAATAACCGCCCGCCGCGACGCCGGGTCCCAGACGAGATGCGTCCAGGTCGAGGTGGGCTCGTGGAAGAACGATTCAACCCGCGGCGTCGATGACATGGGACAACCTTCGCCAGGCGGCGCCAGCGCCAATATATGCGTAAACTCTAATTTAGTATAACTCCAAGCGCAGAGTATACTCATTCGACGTTCACAGCGATGAATCGAGCCATGAATCGAGCCGCCAGCCGCCCTGTCACGACCACCGATCGCGATCCCGAACTGGAAATGAGCATCGCCGAGCTCAAGGTCCACGCCGGCCAGGCCACAAGGCTGCTCAAAGCACTGGCCAACGAGTCCCGCTTGATGATCTTGTGCAATCTGGCCGGAGGCGAGATGACCGTCGGCCAGCTCAACAGCCACGTGGATCTCAGCCAATCCGCCTTGTCGCAACATCTGGCGCTGCTGCGTCGTGACGGTCTTGTCCAGACCCGCCGCCAGGCCCAGACCATTTATTATTCTCTGGTCGAAGGACCGGCCCAGCAGGTCATCGGCGTCCTGCACGACATCTACTGCCCCGTCGATTAGCTTCTACAAGTCCGCTCCGACCATCGGCAACACGTCGCATTGCTCAAATGTGCAGGCGGGTTGGGGCGGTTTTTTGTCAGAACGAGAATCAGCGGTGCGCGAACGCGCAGCGGCATGCGACGGCCGCGAGGACGGAGCAACAATCAGCCGCGCAGCGGGCGGCGCACCGAAGATGCCAGACCGGTCAATTCAAAACTGCCGCCCAGCCTCCGCAGTCCATCGACATTGAGCAGCCGCAGATTCTTGCGGTGGACTTCGACATATCCCTCTTGCTGGAAACGGGCCAGCAAACGGCTCACGGTCTCGGTGGCCAGCCGCAGATAGCTGGCGATGTCCCGCCGTGGCATCACCAGCTTCAGTTCAGTGCCGGCACCCGAGCGGGCAGCGATGCTGATCAAAAATCCGGCCAGCCGCTCCTCCGCGGTGTGATCGGTGGCCAGATTCGCCGAGATCGACAGATCCTTGCTGAGCAGACGGAAGATCTGTGACTGCAGCCCCGACACCTCGTGGGCCAGCTCGGATAGATGATCATAGGGGAGCACGCACACGCTGGCGTTGGTGAGGGCCACCGCGCTGCATCGGTTCACCCGTGGGTAGATCGCGTCCAGACCGAGCAGCTCGCCCGGCAGGTGAAACCCCAGCACGTGCTCGCGGCCATCCGCGTCGATACTGTAGGTCTTGAGCGCGCCGTCGCGCACTGCATAAATGGACTGGAAGCGATCGCCTTCCCGGAACAGGTGTCGACCCCTTTCCAGCGGCCCTTTGTGGCCGACGATGCTCTCGAGACGCTGGATGTCTTCGCTGCTGAGCCCTCTGGGCAGACAGAGTTCCTGCAGCGAACAGGTGCGACAAGCACGGCGCAGCTCCGTGATACAGACGACCTTGCCCTGTCTCCCACTCATCCCGAAAACCTGCCTTTTCGATATTGTCTGGGTATCGATATTGTCTGGGTAGCCAGATATGTCACGCGCATTCTGGCGTTGTGCGAGCGCAAAAATATGCCCTGTTTTGTTGATCCAGGTCAATACCGATTTACCACAATCGACCTAGACTTCAGTCTAGAGTCAATTCCTGTCAGGAGGGCAAAGCCATGCGTATCCACGCCTTACTCGCGATTTTGTTAGCTGTTGTATTTGCGCCACTTTCTGTCGCCTCAGCGGCCGAAGGGGATTATCTGCTGCGGGTCGGTGCCTCAAATGTGGATCCCGATGACCCCAACGGCTCGATCCTGAGTCTCGACATCAATGTCGACGACGCCTGGAGCATGACCTTTACCGGCGAATGGATGTGGAAAAAGAACTGGGGCGTCGAGGTTCTGGCGGCCTGGCCGTTCGAGCATGACATCAAAGTCCAGGGTCTCGGAACCGTCGGCAGCACCAAGCATCTGCCGCCGACGCTGAGCCTGAATTATCACTTCCTGCCGGACACCAAGTTTGACCCGTATCTGGGCGTCGGCATCAACTACACGATCTTCTTCGACGCAGACTCCAAGGGCGCGCTGGCGCGTGACGGCAGCGGCGGCAGCCTGGACGTTGACGACAATTCCTGGGGTCTGGCGGCACAGATCGGCGCCGACTGGTTTATCAACGACAAGTGGTTTGTCAACTTCAACTTGCGCTATATCGATATCGATACCGAGGCGAAAGTGACGCTGGCAACGGACTCTGCGATCGTTCCCGGTGGTGCCACGGTCAAGCCGGACGTTGACATCGACCCGTGGATCTACGGCGTCCATGTGGGCTACAGGTTCTAAACTGATCAGGTCAGTCATTGCTGTTTAGGATTTGAAATTGTTGAAGCGGCTCCGTGCAGAGATGTCGGGGCCGCTTTCGCTTCGAGACCATGATAAATTAGTACGCGGCAGCCGGATGGGGGTAACGCCGGTGCGCCGCTTCGACTACAACGCCAACACCGCAATCGGGTAGATCCAATGGACCGAGCACAGACCTATAACGATACGGTCGTCCGGCAGTTCACCATCATGACCCTGGTCTGGGGCGTGGTGGGGATGCTGGTCGGCGTCATCATCGCCGCACAGCTGTTGTGGCCGGCACTCAACTTCGATATCCCGTGGCTGACCTACAGCCGGTTGAGGCCGCTCCACACCAATGCGGTGATCTTCGCCTTCGGCGGTTGCGCGCTGTTCGCCACCAGCTATTACATCGTCCAACGCACCTGTCACACGCGTCTGTTCGGTGACGGTCTGGCTGCGTTCACCTTCTGGGGTTGGCAGGTCGTCATCGTGCTGGCCGCCATCACCCTGCCGCTGGGCCTGACCCAGGGCAAGGAATACGCCGAGCTGATCTGGCCGATCGATATCCTGATCGCGGTGGTCTGGGTCAGCTATGCGGTCGTGTTCTTCGGCACTATCGCGATGCGCCGGGTCAAACATATCTACGTGGCGAACTGGTTCTTCGCCGCGTTCATCATCACGGTCGCGGTGCTGCATATCGTCAACAGCCTCGCGCTGCCGACCAGCCTGCTGCATTCCTATCCGGTCTATGCCGGGGTCGTCGACGCCATGGTCCAGTGGTGGTACGGGCACAACGCGGTGGGCTTTTTCCTCACCGCCGGGTTCCTCGGCATGATGTATTACTTCGTACCCAAACAGGCGGGGCGTCCGGTGTATTCATACCGCCTGTCGGTGGTGCACTTCTGGTCGCTGATCTCGATCTATATGTGGGCCGGACCGCATCATCTCCACTACACGACCCTGCCGGACTGGGCACAGAGCCTCGGCATGATGTTCTCGCTGATCCTGCTGGCGCCATCCTGGGGCGGCATGATCAATGGCATCATGACCCTCTCCGGCGCCTGGCATAAGCTACGCACCGACCCGATCCTCAAGTTCATGATCGTCTCGCTGTCCTTCTACGGCATGTCCACCTTCGAAGGACCGATGATGTCGATCAAGACCGTCAACAGCCTCTCGCATTACACCGACTGGACCATCGGCCACGTACACTCCGGCGCGCTCGGTTGGGTAGCGATGATCTCGATCGGCTGCATCTACGCGCTGGTGCCGAAATTGTTCGGCCGCGAAAAGATGTACAGCATCAAGCTGATCGACTGGCACTTCTGGGTCTCGACCATCGGCGTGGTGCTCTACATCGCCTCGATGTGGATCGCCGGCGTGATGCAGGGGCTGATGTGGCGCGCGATCAACGACGACGGCACGCTGACCTACACCTTCGTCGAAAGCCTCAACGCCACCTACCCCTACTATGCCGTGCGCCTGCTGGGCGGGCTGCTGTTCTTCAGCGGCATGCTGATCATGGTGTACAACGTCTGGCGGACGGTCAAAGGCGGCGTCGCCGAACGCACTGCCGTCATGCAGCCGGCTTAAGGAGGCCTGTCGATGAATCATTCAGACGTCGAAAAAAAGGTCGGCCTCATGGGGGTGCTGATCGCCATCGTCATCAGTTTTGGCGGTCTGGTCGAGATCGTGCCGCTGTTCTTCTCCAGCGAAGTGACCCAGCCGGCAGAGGGCATAGAACCCTATGGGGCGCTGGAACTCGCCGGCCGCGATATATACATCCGCGAGGGCTGCTACGGCTGCCATTCGCAGATGATCCGCCCGTTCCGCTCCGAGACCGAGCGCTACGGTCATTACTCGCTGGGTGGTGAATCGGTCTATGACAGCCCATTTCAGTTCGGCTCCAAACGCACCGGGCCCGACCTGGCACGGGTTGGCGGCCGGTACGCGGACGAGTGGCATCGGGTCCATACGATCAATCCGCGGGACGTGGTCCCCGAGTCCAACATGCCCGGATATCCCTGGCTCGCCGAGCACGAGGTGAACGCCCGCAACACGGTCAAACACATGCTGGCATTAAAGACACTCGGTCAGCCGTATACCGACGAGCAGATCGCCGCGGCGGAGAATGAGGTCAGCGGCAAGACCGAGCTGGAGGCGCTGATCGCCTATCTCCAGGGCCTCGGCACGAACATGCAAGGCCGGAGATAAGGGGTGGATCTATCGACCCTGAGAGGCTTGTCCACGCTGCTGCTGATGCTGACCTTTATCGGCATCGTGATATGGGCATGGAGCGGCAAACGCAAGAAGGATTTCGACGAGGCAGCCAGACTGCCGCTGGATGACGATCCGGTGAAAGCAGTGGACACCAACGGCGGTCTCGACAGTGCGGGAGAAAAGAAACAATGAGTAGCTTCTGGAGCTGGTTCATCATCATCCTGACCGTGGTCAATATCGCCGGCGCGGTGTGGCTGATGTACTCGAACACCCAACGCCGGACGCCGGGCACGACCGCGGTCACCGGACATAAATGGGATGGCGATCTGGAGGAATACAACAATCCGCTGCCGCGCTGGTGGCTGGGGCTGTTCTACGTCACCGTGCTGATGAGCATCGCCTATTTCATCCTCTACCCGGGTCTGGGTAATTTCAGCGGTGTGCTCGGCTGGACGCAAACCAGTCAGTACCAGGCCGAGATGGAGGCCGCCGAAGCCAAATACGCCGCGTTCTATGCGCGTTTCCGCGACATGGACCTGCAGCAGCTCGCCGCCGACGAACAGGCGATGGCCGCCGCAGGCAACATCTTCGGCAACAACTGCGCCGCTTGCCACGGATCGGGCGGCCGCGGCGCAGTGGGATTCCCCAACCTCACAGACGCCAGCTGGCAGTACGGCGGTTCCCCGGACGATATCCTCGCCACCCTGAACAACGGACGCAACGGCGTGATGCCGCCCCAGGCTGCGATCCTCGGCGATGACGGCGTCGAAGAAGTCGTCGCCTACGTGCTGTCGATCAGCGGGCGCGACGCTCCGGCTGACAAGGCTGCCGCGGGCGGCGCACGGTTCGCGCAGATATGCGCAGCCTGCCACGGCCCGGATGCGAAGGGTAACAAGTTCATCGGCGCACCGAATCTGACCGATGACGTGTGGGTCTTTGGCGGATCAGCGGCCGATATCCGCTACGCCCTGATCAACGGGCGCGCCAACCAGATGCCGGCTCAGCTGCCGTTGCTGGGCGAGGATCGCACCCGGCTGATGGCGGCCTATGTGCTGAAGCTCTCAGGCCAGGCGGGTGACTGAGAAGACCCAGCCAGCACCCTCGGCGGAAGATCTGCCGGAGCCGCCACGTACCTGGAAGCGTCGCCAGCGCGACGTGGCTTATGTGCTGTGGATTTCGTTCCTGACCGCGGCCGTCGCCACCATGGTGTTCTTCGCCGCGGTCGATCCGGAGCTATTGAGCGGCCATAACACGCTCGGCTGGGAGATCAGCCGGGATGCCGGTTACGCTCTCGGCTTTTTTGGCTTCTGGCTGCTGACCGCCAGCACCGCGGCGCTGGTGGTGATGCTGGTGCGCACCGAACATCGGGCCCAGGATATCCCCGGCCTGCGGGCGCGCAGACGCGCGGCCCGGCTGCGCAAGCGCGAGGACAAGGCCCTGCGCAGAGGCAGCATCTCCGAAGGAGAATCCGGAACATGAGCGAGCCGGCCGGACAGGCCCCCGATTCGTTCTATATCGTCCACGAAAAAATTCACGCCCGCGAGGTCAGCGGGCGTTTCGATCGCCTGCGCAAGCTCGCCGTGATCGTGTTGCTCGGGATCTACTACCTGCTCCCGTTCCTCAGCTGGCACGGTCGCCAGGCGGTGCTGTTCGATCTGCCCGAACGCAAGTTCTATATCTTCGGACTGACCTTCTGGCCGCAGGATTTTTTCTATCTGGCGCTGCTGCTGATCATCGCGGCACTCACCTTGTTCTTCTTCACCGCACTGCTTGGACGCATCTGGTGCGGCTACGCCTGCCCACAGACCGTGTGGACCGAAGTGTTCGTATGGATGGAGCGGCTGGCCGAGGGTAAATCGACGCGGCGGCGCAAGCTCGACAAAGGGCCGTGGAACACAGAGAAAGTCCTGCGCAAGAGTGCCAAACAGCTGATGTGGATCAGCTTCTCATTGTGGACCGGCATCACCTTCGTCGGCTATTTCACGCCGATCCGCGAACTATTCGGCCAGATCGCCAGCTTCAGCCTCGGGCCCTGGGCGACCTTCTGGTGTCTGTTCTATTCCTTCGCCACCTATGGCAACGCGGGGATGCTGCGCGAGCAGGTGTGCAAGTACATGTGTCCCTACGCGCGTTTCCAGAGCGCGATGTTCGACCACGACACGCTGGTCATAGCCTACGATGAGAAACGTGGCGAACCCCGGGGCGGTCGCAAGCGCGGTATCGATCCGGCCAACGTCGGTCTGGGCAGCTGTATCGATTGCAATATGTGCGTCCAGGTCTGCCCCACCGGGATCGATATCCGCGAGGGACTGCAATATGAATGTATCGCCTGCGCCGCCTGTATCGATGTCTGCGATTCGGTCATGGACAAGATGGACTACCCGCGCGGGCTGATCCGCTATGGCTCGGAATCGTCCATGGAGGAGAACAAGCCGCTGCGCATCCTGCGGCCGCGGATCCTGATCTATATCGGCCTGCTTGTGGTCATCGCAATCGGCTTCGTGGTCTCGCTCAGCCAGCGCGTGCCGCTGCGCATGGACACTATCCGCGATCGCAACGCGCTGTATCGCGAGGTCGAACCGGGCGTGATCGAGAACGTGTATACGCTGAAGATCATCAACCTCGACGGCGTGCCCCATCGTTATCGTCTCGAAGCCAGCGGCATCCCCGGGATCAGGGTCGAGGTCGACGCAGCCGCGCTGGCCCTGCAGCCGGGTGAGGTAGGGCGGGTACCGATTTCGGTGCGCGCCGACAGCAGCGCGATCGACGCCGGCGGCAGCGACATCCAGCTGCGTCTGCAGGCTGAGGACGTCCCCACGATCGCAGTCGAGTCCGATACCCGCTTCCTCGGCCCGGTACCGCGCCGCTGAGATAGAATAGTACCCATTATGTCCGCCCCGGATGCCAACCGTCCGGAACCCTGGTTTCGGCAATTCTGGCCCTGGTTCCTGATCGCCCTGCCGCTGACCGCCGTGGTCGGCAGCATGGTCACGATCTATCTGGCCACCACACGCTCCCATTCCATGGTGGTGGACGACTATGCCCGTATTGGTCTGTCCACTCAGCTCCGGCAAGAGCGGGATCGGCGGGCACGGGAGCTGGGTCTGTCGGCGCAGCTGGAGCTCACCGATAGCGGCCTGGTGGCCCGGATTGACGGCGCGCTCCGGCCCAGACCGGACCTGCTGTTCCTGACCCTTTCCCATCCGACTCAGGCCGACAAGGATCGACGCATCGAGCTGGTGACCGAAGGGCCCGCATACCGGGGTCGACTCGAGTTGCCGTCGTCGGAACGCTGGTACGTGCAGATCGAGCCGCCCGATCTGAGCTGGAGACTGGCCGGCGAGTTGAGCGCCGGCGCACAGACGCTGGAGCTGAGCGCGCCCGAATCCAGCGTCGGGAACTGAGCTTGAACGGGCCCGACATCTGCTTCCATTGTGGCGAGCCGGTGCTCACCGGCCGCCGCTATCTGGTGACGATGGGGGCCGACACCCGGCCCGTATGCTGCCCGGGCTGCAAGGCGGTGGCGGAATTTATCCGTGACAGCGGATTGACCGACTATTACGCCTTCCGCACCGCCACTGCGTTGCGTCCTGAACAACCCGAACCGGATGCCGTGCGTCCCGAATGGCGCGCTTTCGACCGGCCGGCGGTATTGGAGCGGCTTACCTCCGTCAGCGGCGAGGGTCGCCGCGAAGTGCTGCTACTGGTGGAAGGCGTGCGTTGTGCCGCCTGCAGTTGGCTGATCGAACGCAGCCTCGGACAGATGCCTGGCGTGATCGAGATCCAGGTCAATCCCGCGACGGCGCGGGCACGGCTGGTCTGGGATCCGCAGACCAGCGCGCTTAGCCAGCTGCTGGACGGTCTGGCGCGGCTCGGCTACCGACCCCACCCGGTCCAGGCCGGGGCTCAGGCGTCGATGGCACAACGCGAGCGCCGCCAGGCGATGAAGCGTCTGGCCGTGGCCGGTCTCGGCATGATGCAGGTACTGACATATGCGGTATCGCTATATGCCGGTGCGTTCCAGGGCATGGACCCCGGCATCCAGGACTTTTTGCGTCTGATCAGCCTGTTGGTGGCCACACCGGTGGTGCTGTATTCCGGCTTCCCCTTTTTCCAGGGCGCGTGGCGTGACCTGCGGGCGCGCAAGCCTGGCATGGACGTGCCCGTGGCCCTCGCCATCGGCGGCGCCTATGTGGCCAGTCTGATCAACGGCTTCCGCGGTGTGGGCGAGGTCTATTTTGATTCGGTCACGATGTTCGTGTTTCTGCTTTCGCTGGGCCGTTTTGCCGAGATGGCGGCGCGCCATCGAGCCGGTGAAATGTCAGACGCCCTCGCCCGTCTTGCGCCATCCACCGCGCTGCGACGAGATCCGGAGAATGGCGAGACGGAGAGTGTTGGCGTCAGCGAACTGAGTCCGGGTGATCGCCTGCTGGTTCGCACCGGTGATCCGTTTCCCGCCGACGGCTCGCTCGATTCGGTGGCGGCACTGATCGATGAGTCCATGCTGACCGGCGAATCGAGACCGGTACGGCGCGTTGCCGGCGAGCCGGTGATCGGCGGCAGCCTCAACGTCGGCGACCCGGTGGAGATGCGGGTCGAACGCATCGGCGCAGACACGGTGCTGTCCCATGT
>JBATKC010000184.1:0-1517 GCA_049669065.1 Gammaproteobacteria bacterium | reverse complement strand
ATGGCAACTACAGCTTGTTCCTGCCCAGCAATACGCTGGTGACAGTCCGGGTCAAGGCGCAGATGAAACAGTATGGCGCACCGTCCTGGGATTTCCGGGTGCAAAACAACACCAGCGGTTATGCGTTGTATACGCTGGACAGCTCGGTGTTTGACACTCAAACGACACCGATTACGCTGGATCTGAACGCCGGGTCCGGATGGGACCCGGGCTTCCAGACTTACGGCGACGTCCGCGCGGCGGCCCCGTTTGCGATCCTGGATTCGGTCTATCAGGCGGTGCAGCTGGTGCTGGATGCCGAACCCCTGATCCAGATGCCGTCTCTCAACATCAACTGGAGCACCTTCAACCGGACCAGCGCCAATTTCGATCCGGCCAACGGCGACATTATCACCACCGCTTACTTCTACGGGGCCGGTCTGCAGGAGATCTTCGTGCTGGCCGAGGTGGACGTGGACACCGACGAATACGATCAGCATGTGATCGTCCACGAGTGGGGCCATTATCTGGAAGACCGCCTCGGGCGGACCGACAGCCCCGGTGGCAGTCACACCATCAGCGCCATTCTCGATCCCAGGCTGGCGTTCTCCGAGGGTTGGGCCAATGCGTTCTCGGCGATGGTGCTGGGCGATCCGATCTATAAAGACTCGCTCGGCCTCACCCAGGGTTCCGGCTTTACCTTCGACGTGGAAAGCAACACGGCCGTCAACGAGGGCTGGTACAACGAAAGTTCGGTGCACAGCGTGCTCTACGATATTTTCGACGCCAGCAACGACGGTGTGGATGCGGTCACGCTGGGATTCGGCCCGATCTTCGAGGGCATGACCACCTGGCATAAAGACACGACGGCGACGACCACGATCTACTCGCTGTTGACGGATCTCAAGGCCGGTTTCCCGGCGGACGAGAGCAACATCGAAGCGCTGCTGCAGAACCAGTCGATCGCTGGGGCCGGCATGGATATCTGGGGCACCAACGAGACCAACAACGCCGGCAACGTCAATGACGTGTTGCCGATCTATACGGATATCAGCGTTGGCGGGCCGCCCCGTGAGGTGTGCAGCATCCCGACCTATCAGACCTTTAATGGTCTCTCGACGCGCCGGTTCCTGCGGCTACAGATCGGCTCCACGGGCACGCGTACGGTGCAGGTGACCGGACCCGGCAACAGCGATCCCGATTTTGTGGTGTTCCGGCAGGGCTTCCTGCTGGTGTCCGAGGCTGAGGTTCCGGGTCAGGAGACGCTGAGCTGGCCGTCCGGGCCCGGGACCTACGTGCTCGAGGTCTACGAATACGCCAATATCGACGGTGGCAACGCCTTCGGGCGACCGCCCAGTCAGACCTGTCTCACGGTGACGGTACAGTGATCATGAATCGAGGAATACTGAGCGCCAGTTTGTTGTCTGTTTGCCTCGGCTTCCCGCTTGCGACGGTGCAGGCCGGCGGTGACTCACACGGTGACCATGCGCGCGTGACCCAGGCCAAGCCCTCGGCACCGGTCGAGCTGAGCTGGGTGC
>JBATKC010000183.1:0-1744 GCA_049669065.1 Gammaproteobacteria bacterium | reverse complement strand
GTATGGCGGCGTGATGCTTATCGGCGCCGCCTCCGGCGGCCATGATCCGTTGCGGCCATTGCAGGGACTGGGCGGAGAAAAGGCGGTGGCAAAACTGGATTTCCGCATTATCAAATCCTCTGCTGATCTGGATCGAGCACTGGCGGAGGCGGCGGCGGCCGGGCGCATGGCCATGCTGGATTTCTATGCGGACTGGTGTGTCGAATGCAAGAAGATGGAGCGGTATACGTTTAGCGAACCATCGGTGGCGGCCGCGCTGGACGGCATGTTGCTGATCAAGGCGGATGTCACCGCCAACGACGCAGCCGATCGTGAGTTGCTCAATCGCTTCGGCATCTTCGGACCACCTACCATCGCCTTTTTCGATACCTCAGGCAGCGAGGCACGAGGTTTCCGTCAGGTGGGCTTTGCCGCGGCGTCCGAGTTCAGCGGGCACGTCGATCGGTTCCGTGAGCAAACCCGATGACGCCGTCCAGACAGATCCTGCTGCTGGTCGCGATCATGCTGATCTCCGGCGCGGGCGGCTATCTGGCTTACCGCGCCTCGGTGCCGCAACCGGCACCGGCGGTGGCCGCAACGATGCCGAGCTTCGTGCTCCCGGACCTGACTGGCAGTGACCGCGACAGTAATGAGTGGGCGAACCGGCCGCGGCTGGTCAATTTTTGGGCGACCTGGTGTCCCCCATGCCGGCGGGAGATCCCGTTGTTGATCGAGCTGCAAAATCAATACGGGGCGGATCTTGCGGTCATCGGGATCGCCATCGACGATATGGATGCGGTCAGGGAATACGCGGTCGAGAACCAGTTCAATTACCCGGTCCTGGTCGGCCAGCAGAATGCGGTGGAGGTGGGCAACCAGGTCCTGGCCGACTGGATCGGCCTGCCATTTACCGCCTTCGTCAGCGCCTCCGGCGAGGTGGTCCGGGTCCATGTCGGCGAGTTACACCGCGATCAGGCGGAGGCCTTTCTGCGCGAAATCCTTTAGGGCGGCTTATCGCACTGCGGCACAAGTTCGGAAAAAAATAGCCAACTGGCAGCGAAAAGCTGTAATCTCGCCCCTATCTTCACGATCATGAAGCAAAGGACGGCGGATTGGCCAAGCTCCTCCTGATCAACGGCCCGAACCTCGACCTGCTCGGTCAGCGCGAACCGGGTCTTTACGGCCAGCTGTCGCTGGCGGATATCGAAGCGCGCAGCGCGACCCTGGCCGCCGAGCTGGGACATCAGCTCACCAGCTTCCAGAGCAACGCCGAGCACGCGCTGGTCGAGCGCGTGCATCAGGCCGGTCGCGACGATATCGCATTTATCCTGATCAATCCGGCGGCCTTCACCCACACCAGCGTCGCCCTGCGCGACGCGCTGCTGGCCGTAGCCGTCCCGTTTATCGAAATCCATCTGAGCAACGTGCAGGCACGCGAGGTTTTCCGCCACGCGTCCTACTTTTCGGATATCGCCCGGGGCACGATCACCGGCCTGGGCCCGATTGGATACGACCTGGCTATCCGTGCCGCTGCCGACCTGCTGGCGGCGGGCATCAGCCACTGACAGCCGACTCTCAAGCGAGGCGCCGAATGGACATCAGAAAAGTAAAAAAGCTCATCGAGCTGCTGGAAGAATCCGACCTGGCGGAAATTGAGATCTCCGAAGGCGACGATTCGGTCCGCATCAGCCGCTACAGCCAGACCGCGGCCCCGGCGCCAGCCGCACCGTCCGCGCCCCCGCCAGCCCCGGCGTCGGTCACCGAT
>JBATKC010000182.1:0-7915 GCA_049669065.1 Gammaproteobacteria bacterium | reverse complement strand
CGCCACCCACGATGAGCACGTGACCGGAGAGCCCCTTATGGGCGTCACCCGGCCGCGGCGGCAGACAGTGTTTGATCTCGGCGCCACTGATCCGCCTTGCCTTGAGCGGCACACCCTCGCTGGCCTGTGCCGGCGCGCCGAGATCGTCAAACAGGAGTTCCCCGCACAAGGCAGGACCGCGCCCGGTCAACAGCCCGGTCTTCATGCCGACGAACGTAACGGTGAGATCCGCCATCACAGCGACTCCCATCACCTTGCCGGTGTCTGCATGCAGACCGCTGGGGATATCTACCGCCACCACTGGCCCGGGCGCGGTATTGATCGCCGCGACCGCCGCCGCAAAACTGCCATCGACATCCCGGTCCAGACCGGTGCCGAGCAGCGCATCGACGATGACCGACTCCGCGTCCTCCAGCGCGCCGGTCCAGGGCATCACCTCGCCGCCCGCATCAACATAGTCGCGGGCAGCCTTTAGGGCATCGCCACAGAGACGCGCCGGGTCCACCAGCGCGAGCACCGTTACCGGCCGACCCGCCTGGCGAGCCAGCCGCGCAATCACATAGCCATCACCCGCATTGTTGCCGGCGCCACACACCACGCTCAGCGGCCGCTCGGGCCAACGCAGGGCCAGTGCCTCGAACGTCGCCGCACCCGCGTTGCACATCAGGCGATAACCGGGCACGCCGAAGTCCTCGATCGTGCGCCGGTCGAGTTCGCGCACACCGGCTGCGGTATAAAGACTGACGGGCAAGCCACTCATGGCTGTGATTATACTTGTCGGCAATCGACAACCCACAGCGGACCCTCCGCAACGTCCTACGCCGACACGCGATCCAGCCAGTGAAAGATGCTCATACCGATCCACGATTCGAGGATCTCGCCGTCCAGATCAAGACCTGGGGCCGGGAGCTGGGCTTTCAGCAGGTCGGCATCACGGGCACGGACCTGAGCGAGGACGAGACCCACCTGCAGCGATGGCTGGATGCCGGTCGTCACGGCGACATGGACTATATGGCACGCCACGGTGAGCGTCGCAGCCGCCCGGACGCTCTGCGTCCGGGCACCGTTTCCGTGATCTCCGCGCGCATGGACTACCTGCCCGTGAACGCGCGCGATGCCTGGTCGGTGATCGACGATACCGAACTCGGCTTTATCTCTCGCTATGCCCTCGGCCGCGATTACCACAAGGTGTTGCGCCGCCGCCTGCAGCAACTGGCCGAGCGGATCGAGGCGCACATCGGCGACTTCGGTTATCGGGCTTTTGTCGACAGTGCACCGGTGCTCGAGAAAGCGCTGGCACGTAACGCAGGCTTGGGCTGGATCGGCAAGCATACCAATCTGATCCATCGCCGCGCCGGCTCCTGGTTTTTTCTCGGCGAGCTTTACACCGATCTGCCGCTACCGGCCGACGCCCCCGCCACCGAACACTGCGGTAGCTGCACCGCGTGTATCGACGTGTGTCCGACTGCGGCCATCGTCGGCCCATGGGAGCTCGACGCCCGTCGCTGCATCTCGTATCTCACCATCGAGCATCGCGGTCCGATCCCCGAGGTGTTCCGGAAAGCGATGGGTAATCGTATCTACGGCTGCGACGACTGCCAGCTCGTGTGCCCGTGGAACAAATTTGCCGAGCTGAGCGTGGAACCTGACTTCGCGATCAGACACGGGCTGGATCAGGCCGGGCTGATCGAACTGTTTGGCTGGAGCGAAGAGCAATTCCTGCAGCGCACGGCCGGCAGCGCGATCCGCCGGATCGGTCACGAGAGATGGCTGCGCAATATCGCGGTAGCGCTGGGTAACGCGCCCAGTTCGGCTCAGGTCCGGGAGGCGCTGTTGGCTCGCAGCGACCACCCGTCGGCGCTGGTCCGCCAACACGTCGCCTGGGCGCTGCAACAACACCCGGCCGTCGGCTAATCCTGGCCGGGCACAGTCACCCGCAGGTTATCGATCAACCGCGCACGTCCCAGCCAGGCCGCAGCCATCACCACCAAGTCGCGCCCCGACTGAGGCTCGCCGAGTGTCTCGGCATCGAGGATTTCAAAATAGTCCGGACGCATGCCGGCTGACTCCAGCATCGCGGCGCCCTGACTGGCAAGCTGTTCGAACTCGCCGACACCGACTGCCAGCGCGGCGGCGGTCTGACGCAGAGCCTGGAACAGGGCCGGCGCGATGGCCCGTTCACGCGCGTCCAGATACCGATTGCGCGAACTCATCGCCAGGCCGTCGGCCTCGCGATGGGTGGGCGCGCTGATCACCTCCACCGCGAAACACAGATCGTGCGCCAGACGGCGGATCACCTGCAGCTGCTGATAGTCCTTTTCGCCGAATACCGCGACGTCGGGATCGACCAGGTTGAACAGCTTGGTGACGATGGTGGCGACGCCACGGAAATGGCCATCGCGGAAGCGGCCGCAGAGCATATCCGACAGCCCGGGCACCTCGACATAGGTGACTGAATCGGTACCGCCCGGATAGATCTCCTCCGTGTCGGGCAGGAACAACGCATCCACGCCTGCATCGACGAGCCGGTCGCGGTCATCCTGTTCGGTGCGCGGGTAGGACTCAAAGTCCTCTCCCGGCGCAAATTGCATCGGGTTGACGAATACGCTGACCACGACCCGGTCCGCGTTGGCGCGGGCGAGTTGCACCAGGCTCATATGGCCATCGTGGAGATTGCCCATGGTCGGCACCAGAGCGACCCTCTCGCCCGCCGCTTTCCAGCGCCCGATCCGCGTTCTGAGATCACTTACGTCCGGCACGACAAACATGGCTTGGATCCGATCTGTTGCGGCGCTGTCAGGTGAAGCAATGTTCCGCGGCCGGGTAGCTGCGACCCTTGACCTCGGCTACATACGCGGCGACCGCCTCCAGCGGCGTTGCCGCCTGGTCCATGTAGTTCCTGACGAAACGTGGCATGCGCCCCGGTGTGAGCCCGATGATGTCGTAAAGCACCAGGATCTGGCCATCCACCTCGGGTCCCGCGCCGATACCGATCACCGGGACCTTGACCGCCGCCCGCACTTGCGCACCGAGATCCGAAGGCACGCACTCGAGCAACACGATATCGGCGCCCGCATCCTCCAGCGCCCTCGCCTCTTCGATCATGCGCCGGGCCGCCGCATCTTCGCGGCCCTGCACTTTGAAACCGCCGAGCTTGTGCACTGATTGTGGCGTCAGGCCGATATGGGCACAGACCGGGATATCCCGGCCGGCCAGGAACTCGACCGTGCGCACCTGGAGCATGCCGCCCTCGAGCTTGACCATCTTGGCGCCACCTTCCTGCATCAGACGCGCCGCGTTGGCCAGTGCCTGTTCCGGCAGCGCATAGCTGGCGAAGGGCATATCGGCGACCAGGAAACCCCGATGCAGTCCGCGCGAGACACAACGCGTGTGATAGACCATATCCTGCATCGTCACCGGCACCGTGGTGTCGTACCCCTGCACCACCATGCCGAGGGAATCGCCGACCAGCACCAGGTCGACGCCGGCATCATCGACCAGCGCGGCAAAACTCGCATCGTAGGCGGTCAGACAGGCGATCGGCTCGCCGGCGGCCTTCATCTCGGCGAGCGTCGAGATCGTGACCGGCTTCTCGGTCGGGCTGCGCGCCTGCAGGTGGCTGTATAGCGACATGAGGAGGACTCTTTATCGGAACCTGGTCAGGATGGACTAGCGGTGGACAAACATCAACGCGGCGATCAGGCCGGGACGAAGGGAACCGGATTGAAATAATGGCGTCCGCTGCGCGCCACCAGAATGCGATCCAACAGCTGCTGGAAATCGGCGGTGCTGTGCACCGGATCGATCGATGCGGCGTTGACGATCAGCAGCGGCGAGCGATCATAACGATGGAAAAAGCGCAGATAGGCGTCGCCCAGACGCTGCAGATAGTCCTGCTGGATGCGCTGCTCGTATTCAATCCCGCGGCGGCGTACCCGCTCCAGCAGCGTCTCGGCCGGCGCCTGCAGATAGACCACCAGGTCCGGTACCGGGGCATCGAGGGACAGCTGCTGATAGACCTGCTCGTAGAGCCGGTATTCATCGTCGCCAAGCGTCAGTTGCGCGAACAACCGGTCCTTGTCGAGCAGGAAATCCGCGACTCGCGCCGGCGCAAACAGATCGCTCTGACGCAGTGACTGGATCTGTTGCGCGCGCTGGAACAGGAAGTGCAGCTGGGTCGGCAGCGCAGCGTTGACCGGATCCCGATAGAAGCGCTCGAGAAACGGATTCTCCTCCGCCTTTTCCAGCACCAGCTCGTACTCCAGCGCCGTCGCCACGCGTCGCGCCAGACTGGTCTTGCCCACCCCGATCGGGCCTTCAAAGACTATATAACGCGGCGGCTGGCTCAATTCGGACGATCCCCGTCGAGGTCTGCGGTCATTATCTCTTCCAGCCCGTCACTGCCCAACTGATCCCTGATGTCCGCCAGGCGGCGGCCGTCCGGGAGCCTCAGATCCGGCGCTATCCGGAGCAGAGGGTAGACGACGAAGTTCCGTTCTGTCAGCCCTGGATGAGGAATGACCAGTCGTTCGTCGTCGATGACCTGCTGGCCAAACAACAGCAGGTCCAGATCCAGGATGCGGGGACCCCAGCGCTCATTGACGCGGCGACGGCCGAAACGGCGCTCCAGCGTCTGCAGCGTGTCGAGCAGCCGCTGCGGATCGAGAAGGGTGAGCAGGCCGGCGACGCCATTCACAAACCAGGGCTGATCCTGGGGGCCCATGGGTGCGGATCGATACAATGGCGAGCGGGCCAGCAGGCGGCACTGCTCGAGTTCGGACAGGGCCGCAAAGGCCGCCTGGACCTGCCTGACCGGCTCGTCGAGGTTACTGCCGAGACCGACGAAGACAGGGGTCCAATGCTCCACGGCAAACGGCTTCAGGTCGCTTTCTTCTTACGCCGTCGGGATCGCCGACGCGGCCCGCGCTCTCCGCGTTTCGGAGCAACCGCTGCCTTGCGATGCTCGGGATCCATCGATTCCAGGCGTTCCCAGAATTCGAATACCTCTGGTGCCTCGTCGCCAGCCGCCACGCGCAGACGCAGGAAATCAAAAGCGGCGCGAAAACGCGGGTGCTCGACCAGCCGCAGCGCACGCCTTCCATGCTGGTTACGCAAACGCAGTTGCATCACCATCATCTCCCGCATCGGTGTGCCGAAGCGGCGCGGGATCGATACGTGCTGCTGCTGGGCGCGGAGCACAGTGTCGCAGGCTTCGATCATGGCCTGCATCGGCGCATCACCTGACTCGCGCAGCGTCGTCGCGAGCCTCTCCGCTGGCTGCCACAAGAACACGCCGAGCAGGAACATGGGTGTGACCGGCTGACCATTGGCTACCCGGTCGTCGGTATTCTCCAGCGCCTTGAGCAGCAGCTTGCGGAAGCTGTCGTTCTCCGCCTGGTCCAGTGCCCGATCGGTAGCCGGGAACAGGTAGCGGAACAGACCGTAATGCCTGAGCAACTCATAGGACTGCACCGCATGCCCCGACAAAAACAGCTTTAGCCATTCATCAAACAGTCGTGCTGCAGGCACCTCACTGAGAAGGTCGCCGAGCCTGAGCAGCGGTGCTTCGGTCGCCGGGTCAAAGCGGAAACCGAGCTTGGCCGCAAAGCGCACCGCGCGCAACATCCTGACCGGGTCCTCCCGGTAACGTTCCTCCGGCTCACCGAGCAGACGCATGGTGCCGTCGAGAATGTCCTGCACGCCGCCGGCATAGTCCCAGATGGAGAAGTCGGCGATGTTGTAATAGAGCGCGTTGCAGGTGAAATCCCGACGCCAGACGTCTTCGTCTATGTCGCCGTAGACATTGTCTCTGAGGATCCGCCCGCCGGCATCGGTCTTGCGGTCGAGCTGCTCGTCGACCTCCATGTCCCGGCTGGCGCGGAAGGTCGCCACCTCGATGATCTCGCGGCCGAAATGCACGTGCGCGAGACGGAATCTGCGGCCGATCAGACGGCTGTTGCGGAACAGGCGGCGGACATCATCGGGCAGCGCGTCGGTAACGATATCGAAGTCCTTCGGCTCCCGTCCGAGCAGAAGATCGCGCACGCCGCCACCGACCAGGAAGGCCTTATAGCCGGATTCCTTCAGACGATAAAGGACCCGCAGGGCATTCTTGGAGATCTGGGACCGGGAGACGTTGTGGTCGGGCCGGGGGACGATGACCGGACCTTCGTGCCGGGTGCTGGGGACTGTGTGATTCAAATAGTGACGCGCTTGAGCAAATTTGAGCGGCAGTTATAATATCACGCCCCTCGGGACCCTCCGGCCTGATCCACGCAGAAAGCGTCTGGCCGCCGCGGCGCCTCCGGGCAGACTGTGCTCCGTTCGTCTAGTGGTTAGGACGCTGGCCTCTCACGCCGGTAACAGGGGTTCGAATCCCCTACGGAGTACCAATCCCCACCTTCTGCCCCCACGACGTTGGCCAGATACCAGTCGGCGTCCGCTGCCGCCTAGCCCCTTTCGACGTTGCTGGCCGCCCAAATAGCGAAGAACAATAGCGGCAGCGCGATGATGCCCGATGTCGCCGCCACCAGGCCGGCCGCTTCAAAGAACGCGTATCCGGAAAAGAACAGCGCGAAAACGGTGACGGTCGCAAGATGGCTGCGGTCGAACAGACCGAAAAACAGGAAATACAGCAGCACCATGGCGCCGCAGGCGAAAAAGATGTCCATTAGCCACTCCGAAATCTGCTTGAGCTGGCAGCAGTCTAGTGAGCCCGAAGCGCGGCATATTGGCCGTTCGCGCCAGATCTTTTGCAGTTCCCCGCAACGCGTCGCCTGGCGTCTGCCCGGGCAAAAAAAACCCGGCACAAGGCCGGGCAAAGTATCGCGGCGACTTCGAAGCGGTCGCTTTGCGATTTGGGGAGACCCATGAGCGAGTCAGGGGCATATTGTGCTCAGCCTGCCGGGTTGCGTATCGGCTGATCGCGTCAGGTCTTTTGCAGTTTTCGCCGGATTGCCGGAAACGGCCTCCGGGACACGCCGTCCGCCTGCCGCCCGTCCACTGCCCGCCCGATGAACCCGCAGCCCGCGCGCCGGTCAAATCTCTTGCAGGCCAGGGCATGCAGGGCTTTTGCGCTGCGGCATTACGCGATGGGCGGTTGTCGTTAACCTGAGTGACATCGCTTACGCGACGGGGGCAGAATGATTCGACTTCGAATTGGGGCCGCTTTCGGTGTGCTGATGCTCGCGCTCTGCGCCGCGTGGCCAGCAGCAGCCGCTGATGCATCCGGCGCCAAAAGGACCGCAGCGGCCAGCTTCGCCGGCGGACCCCGTTATGAGCAGATGGCGAGGAAGTCCGCCACGCTGATCGCTCAGTCGGACATGGGCGGGCTCGCGGAACATCTACGCCAATTGCAATCCGATGCGTCGCTCAATGATGCGGCCCGCGAAAGACTGCTGCGCGAGACCGTGCTCGATCTGGCCACGCTGATGCCGCAGTCAGAGATCAGGACCGAGATCAGATCGCTGTCCGGCTATCAGGCAAAGACCTGGATTGTTGAAGATGAACACGGCCACGCGGAACGCTTCCCCGCGTACGATGTCGCGGCCGCCGCACGGTTCGTCGAGCAGCGCTGGCGGGAAACCGCGGCGCACAAGACCGCCGCCGAAGCGATCGCCCGATCTGATATCACCGTGGTCGACCGTTATATCGGCGGCTCCGCGGCCGAACGACAGGGCTTCGAGGAAGCATTCGCGGCTGCGACAGCCGAGCGCACGACGATCTATGCGGATGATCTCCAGCGTCGTCTCGCTGCCGGAGAGCCCGTCGCCGGCCTGGCGCGGGTCGTGGCCCGGGTCAGCGGTGATCGGGCATTGCTGGAGACGGTGATCCTGGAAGCACCACCCGGTGAGGCCTTGCGGGCGTTGGCCGCAATCGATCCCGCAGACGGGTCGCCCGTGTCGCTGGCAATACT
>JBATKC010000181.1:0-1803 GCA_049669065.1 Gammaproteobacteria bacterium | reverse complement strand
GACGAGGACACCGCCGATGACGACATCCTGGTTCCCGCACGGAGCATCGGTGCCGGTGCCCGCCTGGTCACGCTGCTGCGCCAGCAAGCCGGGCTGGCCCCGTCTCGGATGCAGCTGGCTGGCGAAGCGCGGGATGGCCTTGACCAAGGGTTGCTGGGCATCCCTGCGCAGTATCGCGCGCGCCTCGGCCCGATCATGGTGTATGGCCAGATATATCGCTTGCGCCTGAGTCGTCTCGATCAGGCCGGTGCGCGATCCTCCCGTCTCTCAACCGCAATCGCTACACTGACAGAAGTGGTGACCGCATGGCGCACCGCGCGGCGCGCCGCGCGTGCGGAGGCACCACCGCTGATCAAGGGATCTGAACATGAATCCTGAAAAGATGCTCGACTACGCGCCTCGCAATACGCTGCTCGACGAGCGCGTGATACTGGTCACGGGCGCCAGCGCCGGGATAGGCGCCGCCCTCGCCCGCCGCGCCGCCAGTCTGGGCGCAAAGATCGTGTTGCTCGGCCGCTCTGTGCCGCGTCTCGAGGCGGTCTATGACGAAATAGACAATGCTGGCGGTCCGCGACCGGGTATTTTTGTAATCGACCTGTTGAGCGCGGCCGCGCCGCAATACGAGCAGCTCTTCGATGCGGTCGCCGATGCCTATGGACGACTGGACGGTCTGGTCCATTGCGCCGGCATCCTCGGCGATCGCTCCCCGATCGAGCACTACGACGTCGGCGTTTGGCAACAGGTGATGCAGCTCAACGTCACCGCCCCGTTTATCCTTACCCGCACGATGTTCCCGCTGCTCAGACGGTCCGGCGACGCCTCGGTGATCTTTACCTCCAGCGGCGTGGGCCGCCAGGGTCGCGCCTTCTGGGGCGCCTATGCGGTATCCAAGTTCGCCACCGAAGGCATGATGGAAGTCCTGGCAGCGGAACTCAGCGAAGACGGGCCGATCCGCTGTAATGCGGTCAATCCGGGCCCGACCCGGACCGCGATGCGCCGCGCCGCCTATCCCGGTGAGGATCCGGATCAGCTGAAAACGCCGGAGGAAGTCCTCGGCCCCTATCTCTATCTGCTGGGTCCGGATGGCCGGGGCGTCAATGGTTTCTCGTTTGACGCCCAATGAGGCCCGTCGCCGGATAGGTGCAGTCGCCACCTAGCGGGCATCCGTCGCAGCGGGGACGCGCACCACAACGCTGTTTGCCGTGCTCGACGATCCATGCATGGAGCTCGCCGAGCAGCGCCGCATCCGGCCCTGCGAGGACCTCGACCCGCTGCCGCAGCATTTCGTAACCGCGACGCCTTGCGCCCACCTCAGCGATACCGAGCCGGGACAACAGCCTGCGCGTATAGGCGTCGACAATAAACACCGGTCGGCCGAGAGCATAGAGGAGAATGCAATCGGCAGTCTCAGGACCGATACCCGGGAGCGCCAGCAGCGCCGCGCGAAGGATTTCAGTCTCCTGACTCTGCAGCCCGGGCATCTCGCCGGCATCCATCCACCAACGGCTGAATCCCCTTACCCGGCGCGCCTTCTGCCGATAGCAGCCGGCCGGCCGTACCAGAGCCTCCAGTTTGCTCACGGGGGCAGCCACCAGATTATGCGGTCGCAGCAGATCGCTGCCGCGCAAGGCTTCGATCGCCCGCGCTGCGTTGTTCCAGTTGGTGTTTTGCACCAGGATGGCGCCGACACAGACCTCGAATGGCGTCTGACCCGGCCACCAGTCCTGAACACCATAGGCGTCGCCCAGCGTGCCGATCAGCTGTTCGAGGCGCGGTCCATCGAGTTGCGAGAGCGCCGTCTTC
>JBATKC010000180.1:0-5021 GCA_049669065.1 Gammaproteobacteria bacterium | reverse complement strand
ATTATTCTACGAGCGTGTGCGGTACGTCTTCGGCAGCGAAGAGTCCGTCGTCGTCGCGCTGGCCTCGGCAGATGCGTTCAGCGCGGATGCGCTTGGCCGGATCGGACGGATGACCGAGCGCCTGCAGCGTCTTCCCAATGTACATCACGTGCTGTCGCTGACCACAGCCAAGTCGCTGCGCGCCGATGAATCGGGCATTGAATTCACCGGCGCCGGTGAACGGGACTTCACCGATCCTGTCGTCCGTGAGGACCTGCGCAGCGACATTCTCGACAACCCGCTCTACCGCGGTACGCTGGTTTCCGATGACCGCCGCGCTTCTGCGCTGATCGTCTACTTCGAGGGACTCTCGGACAACGACTTTGCAGAACTCGGCCTGACGCAGCAGATCTACGCTATCGCTGACGAGGAGCGTGGTGAGGCGCGCGTCTGGGTGACGGGCGCGCCGGTGATAAAAGCCGCAATCTCCAGTGCGCTGATGGACAGTTTCCGGGTGACCGTGCCGGCTATCGTGATCATCGTCTCGGTGGTGTTGCTGCTCGCTTTCCGTAGCATCCGGGCGGTGCTGCTGCCGGTGCTGGCGATCAGCATGGCCTTGATCTGGACGCTCGGCCTGCTCGCCTGGCTGGGGCGACCGCTCAATGTGGTCACCATCCTCGTGCCACCGCTGCTTATCACGCTGGGACTCGCCTACAGCATGCATGTGGTCTCCGAGTACTATTCGGCCAGCCGGAGGATTGATCCGGGCTCCGCCCCGCTGGACCGCCGGCGGCTGATCGGATCCGTGCTCAGACATGTCGGCCTGCCGCTGATTATCAGCGGAGCCACCACCGCCGTCGGCCTGTTGGCGCTGTCGTTGAATTCGCTGAGTGCGATCCGCGAGTTCTCGCTGCTCTCGGTCGTAGGCGTTACGTTTGCTGCGCTGATCGTCCTGACCTTCATTCCAGCCGCGCTGGGTCTGCTCCAGCCGCCGACGCGTGCGGCGGAAGATGTCGGGGCAGGCGTCTTCAAACAGGTGTCGAGACGCCTGATCGACCTGGACCGACGACGACGCCGGCCCATCCTGATCGGAGGCCTTGTCGCCCTGGTCATCGCTATCGTCGGCACGGCACAGATTGAGGTCGGCACTGCGTATACCGGTGGTCTGGCCGAGGATCTGCGGGCACGCACTGACTTCGAAGCAATCAACGCCGCCTTCGGTGGTGCCAATTCCTTCTATATCGTGATCGACTCGCCGGACGAAGATACGTTTGTCGAGCCCGCCAACCTTGCGCGACTCGAGTCATTGCAGAACTGGCTTGAGCAACAGCCCGAGGTCGGTAGCACTACGTCGCTGGCCGACCACATCAAGCTGATCAACCAGACGATGCATGATGGTGACAGCGCCTTCCACACCATCCCGGAAAGCAAGCCGCTGGCCAAACAGCTGCTCTTTTTCGGCGGCGCTGAAGACCTCGACAGCTATGTCGACAGCACCTATCGCAGCGCCAACATCCTGGTGCGGATCAATGTCGATGACACCCGTGAGATATCGCGGCTGGTCGAGCAAACACAGGCACAGCTGCGGAAGTTCCCGTATCCGCTAGAGCCCCGGGTGACCGGCAACCTGGTACTTGTGACCCGCACGCTGAATGATATTGCCCGAGGGCAGTTGCTCAGTATCAGCGCGGCATTGCTCGTGGTGCTGACGATTTTGTCCGCGATGTTTACCTCGCTGCGTACCGGATTGACCGCCTTGCTACCCAATGTACTGGTGGTGGCGATCTACTTTGGTGCACTGGGCCTGTTGGGAATCACGCTGAATACGACCACCAGCCTGATCGCATGTATCGCGCTGGGCATCGCGGTCGACGACACCATCCATTTCATGGTCCGCTTCAACACCGAGGCGCGAGACACCGGGCAGGAAGGTACCGCGGTCCAGCGTGCACTCGCCAGCGTGATCCGGCCCGTGACTTATACCTCGATCGTCGTGGTGTTGAGCTTCCTGGTCCTGACCACCAGCGAGTTGCGCAGCCAGGTGCAGTTCGGCGCGCTGGCGGCGTTTACCGTTGCCGTCGCCTGGCTGCTTGATCTGACATTGACGCCGGCATTGAGTAGCGGGATGCGGGTGGTCACGTTGTGGGACATCCTGAGGCTGGATCTTGGGCGCCAACCCCAGCAATCGATCCCGGTGTTCGAGGATCTGAGTCTGCGACAGGCGCGGACATTTGCACTGCTGGCCGATATCAAGACTTATGAGGCCGGAGCCATCCTGATGACCGAGGGCGAGAAAGCCACCGATGAGTTCTTTGTCGTGATCGATGGCGAGCTTCAGGCCTGGGTGGATCGAGATGGTCATGAGATCGAGCTATCGCGGATGAAGCGCGGCAGCACGATCGGCGAGGCCGGACTGTTTGGTCGGAATCGGGGCGCGAGCGTAAGAGTGATCGAGCCGGCCCGCCTGCTGCGTTTTACAGTCGAGGACCTGGACCTGCTGTGCCGGCGCTATTCGAAGATTGCGGCGCTCGTCTACCGCAATCTGAACCGGGTGCAGGCGGAACGCGCGGCGCGGGACTTGAGCCGGGTCCACTGAGCAGCATCAATCCCCAATCCAGCAGTCGCCAGACCTCATCGCACAGGGCCGTCTGACAATCACGAACCGGCGACACGCGACGCTGCGACACGCGCATCCCGCTCCTCGATCGAGTAGCCGAAAAATTCGAGCAGCTCCGGATCCAGCAGCCGATTGATCGTCGCAATTTGCTGTTCATCGAAATAGTCGACGAAGCCGCCGATCTTGGCCCTGCGTGTCTTGTAGGAATCCGGGTTTCCCCGATCCGTGGCCGCCAGACTGTGTCGCGCCGTGCCGCCGCTGCGCTGCTGCTCTCGCGCGCGCATGCTCTCGAATGCCGCAAACGAGACGGCGTCCTCGATCTGCTCGTGATTGCACTCGGCGTCGAAGAATCGCAGCACGCGTTCGAGCTCCACTGCGGTATTCGCTCGCAGATCTTCATAGCGAACTATCAGGTGATCTTCGAGTTGTCGCAGACCATCGCGCCATCCCGACAAAAAACGCATATTTCGCGGGATGCCGTGATCGGGATGCGTCGCGAAGTCGAACACGCCGACGTCAGGCGAATCCTTGAGACTCGATAGCAGGGCCTTCTTGACCGGCCGTACCCGATACTTCCACTGAAAGAACTGCGAAACGACGACGTCCCGAGGGTCGCGCACAAGCAATAAGACCTTTTTGCCCCTGAAGTCGCGCTTATCATCCCGGTGCCCGGTGAAATCCTGGATGTAATTGTCGTGGGTCGAGAATATCCGCGGAATGACCGGATTGAGCTTGTGGAAGTTATCGAAGCCGAGCAGCTCAGCGTCGGTCAGCTGGTACTTTTCGCTATAAAAACGGGAGATCATCACTCGCAACCAGGTGCGTCCGGCTTTGGGGCAGGACACGATCACATAATCGGCCCGGCTCAATTTCTTGAATTGCTTGCGGCCTCGCTTCCAGCGATAGATCGCGATCCGTTTTGCCCGGGGCAGGAGAAACAGGCAGAGCTGGACGAGATCAGTGGAGTTCTTGATTGGGACGGCTGGCATGATCGTGTTTCTTCGTTTTTTTTTAGGATATTTTGTCAATCATAGATCAATCTGCCCAGCCCGGGGGATAGACCCAACAGGGGTCAACAAGGGCCTCGGACGGGCCAGGTCCGGCATTATGGATCGTCACGGCCCGACGTAGGCAGGCTGGGACAAGTGGCTCCCGGCGGCATCGCCAACGGATGGGATGGGAGGATTGGCTGAGCAGGGCGTCGGCGCGTGAAGCGACAGGATGGGCTCGGATCGCCTTATGGCGATCCTCGGGTCTGCGACCCGGCTACGCTTCGCTGCGCCGCCCAAAACGCTGACGCGTTTTGTCGAACGGAGGTCCGCCTCCCAGGCTGGACCCGCAAATAAAATAAGGCCCCGATGGGACCTTATTTTATTTGGCGCGCCCGACAGGATTCGAACCTGTGACCCCTGCCTTCGGAGGGCCACGGGGTGGGCGATAACCGGCTGTTTTTAATCAACTTGGAGAGCGTTCGTGGATTCTCTAAGTGGCAGTAGATGCTCGTTAGTGCTCGATCAAGTCTAGCCAGAAGTGGCAAATTTAGGGCAAGCAATTCTCGTCGTTCAAATCTGCCGGGACCGGCGACTGCCCTTCTCTGGTTTGCACCATTGGTGCGAACGGTTGGTGGGGGTTCTCTTCCCGGAAGTGATACGTCGCGACTTGCGCGATGACATTGAGATACGCGGATAGTGCGTATAAGGGGCCATTATGTCAGGAGCGAGACCGTCGGAGCGAGCGGAAATCGGGCTGATGAGCGCAGATCAAGCCTGCCATCTGGTGGCGCCGGCCCGACCCCGCGTCGTTCAGGCGCGTGAATCTTCCCCTTGCACCCGGAAATGCCGGCGCATCACGGCGCAAGCCAACACCCGCCCGTCCCTGCACGGTGGCCCGGGTGGTGACGAACAGGATGCAACGATCAGACCAGGCGATCGCCCTGTGGCGGCGCCCGGCTCGGATGTGCCGGATCGACGGTCTCCGCAGTGTGACCGAGATGGTTCAGAATCCGCTCGATGACGGCGGGTTGCTCAATGCTGGCGATCACCCGCAGCTTCCCGCCGCATTGTCGGCAGGTCTCAATATCGATGGCAAACACCCGCTTGAGCCGTTGCGCCCAGCTCATCGCCCGCTGCCGATCGACGGCCGATGGCTCATTGGACTCCATAGCCTTGCCGGCAGCAGACGCACGCGTTTTCAGCACAATCCGCACCCGGTCGGGGCTTGCCGGTGCGAACACGCCATGGTACCGGGTCAGGTGCGCGCGGGGTTTTGGCACCAGCGCGGCGAGGCGGGCAACAAAGTCTTCGGGCTCAAAGATCACGTGCGTGGTGCCGTCGCGATACGGTGTCTTCAGCGCATAGCGTACGTTCCCGCCCCGGGTCAGCGACAAGCGCTCGGTGGCGACCGGCGGTCTCGAGACGTAGCGCGC
>JBATKC010000179.1:0-2307 GCA_049669065.1 Gammaproteobacteria bacterium | reverse complement strand
GACGAGGACGGCGGCGAACGGGTGCTGCTGGAGGGTCACGACGTGACCGGCGAGATCCGCAGCGAAACCTGTGGCAACAAGGCTTCAAGAGTCGCCGCTATCCCGCTGGTCCGGGCGGCCCTGGTGGCGCTGCAGCACCGGTTCCGGCGCCCGCCAGGGCTGGTCGCTGACGGCCGCGATATGGGAACCGTGATCTTCCCGGACGCCACGGCCAAGATTTTTCTGACCGCGAGTCCGGAGGCCCGTGCTCAGCGCCGGTATAAGCAGTTGATAGAGAAGGGTTTTGATGCTAATCTTGTGCGTCTTTGTACGGAGATCGCCGAGCGTGATGAGCGGGATCGGCAGCGCGAGGTGTCGCCGCTGATCGCGGCTGACGACGCGCTGGTGCTCGACACCACGTCGATGAGCATCGACCAGGTAGTGCAGCGGGTGCTAGAGCATCTGCGGGCCTGTCTGGAAGTGGACAAGCAGTCACTGCCGGAAGATTGAATTGAAGGATGGCTCCGCGATTTTGGAGCATTGAATGCGGTGGCTCTGCACGGAGGCAGAGCCATTTATCTTTGACCCGCCAGTCACGGATGGCGACGGCGGCTTTTAACGGGCCCCGGTCGAAAGGCCGAGGATTTAATCAACATGTCTGAATCTTTTGCTGAACTTTTTGAACAGAGTCTCGCCAGCCAGCCGTTCAAGCCTGGAGCGATCATCACTGGCCTTGTCGTCGACGTTAACGACGATGTGGTCATCGTCAACGCCGGTCTCAAGTCCGAGGCGGTTATCCCTGCCGAGCAATTCCGCGACGAGCAGGGTCAGATCGAGGTCGCTGTCGGTGATGAGGTCGAAGTCGCACTCGATGCCGTCGAGGACGGTTTTGGTGAGACCCGCCTGTCGCGCGACAAGGCGAAACGTGCCCGCACCTGGTCGGTGCTCGAGGAGGCCTTCGAGAAGGGCGAGATCGTCAATGGAGTGATCAACGGACGCGTAAAGGGTGGCTTTACCGTCGAACTCGATCTGGTGCGGGCGTTCCTGCCTGGCTCCCTGGTCGATGTGCGGCCGGTGCGCGATCCATCCTATCTCGAGGGCAAGGTCCTCGAGTTCAAGGTCATCAAGCTCGATCCCAAGCGCAACAACGTCGTCGTCTCCCGCCGCGCAGTGGTGGAAGAGGAGTACAGCTCCGAGCGCGAAGCGCTGATGGAGAATCTGCAGGAAGGCGCGACCATGCCGGGTATCGTCAAGAATCTCACCGACTATGGTGCGTTTGTCGATCTGGGCGGCATCGACGGCCTGCTGCACATCACCGACATGGCCTGGAAGCGGGTCAAGCATCCGTCAGAGGTGGTCAACGTCGGCGACGAAGTGCAGGTCAAGATCCTCAAGTTCGATCGTGAGCGCTGCCGTGTTTCGCTGGGCATGAAACAGCTCGGTGATGACCCATGGCAGGACCTGGCGCGCCGCTATCCGCCCGGCAGCCGCATCTTCGGTAAGGTCACCAACATCGCCGACTATGGCTGTTTCGTCGAGATCGACGATGGCGTGGAAGGTCTGGTGCATGTCTCCGAGATGGACTGGACGAACAAGAACGTCAGCCCCTCCAAGGTTGTGCAGATGGGTGACGAAATCGAGGTTATGGTGCTGGATATCGACGAAGAGCGCCGCCGGGTTTCGCTGGGCGTTAAGCAGTGTCAGTCCAACCCCTGGGCCGAGTTCTCGGCTACTCACAATCGCGGTGACAAGGTATCGGGCCAGATCAAGTCGATCACTGATTTCGGCATCTTTATCGGTCTCGACGGCGGCATCGACGGCCTGGTGCATCTGTCCGACATCTCCTGGGACATCCCGGGTGAGGAGGCGGTGCGCAACTACAAGAAGGGTGACGAGATCGAGGCCGTGGTCATGTCTATCGATGCCGATCGCGAACGCATTTCGCTGGGTATCAAACAGATGGATCGGGATCCGCTCTCCGCATTCCTGGCCGAGCATCCCAAGGGCAGCATCGTCAAAGGGAAGGTGACCGAGGTTGACGCTCGCGGTGCGACAGTGGATCTGGGCGGTATCGAGGGCCATCTGCGGGCATCCGAACTCGCCCGGGATCGTGTCGAAGACGCGCGCATGGTGCTCAAGGCCGGCGACGACATCGAGGCACGGTTTATTGGCATCGATCGTAAGAGTCGTGCCATCAGCCTGTCGATCAAGGCCAAAGAGGTCTACGAAGAGGCCGTGGCGGTGCAGAATTACCGCACCTCCGAGGCCACCACCGGGACCAGTCTGGGCGATCTGCTCAAAGAGCAGATTTCCGGTCAGGACGAATCC
>JBATKC010000178.1:0-2471 GCA_049669065.1 Gammaproteobacteria bacterium | reverse complement strand
GCATCAATCCGTAGAAGATCGGTGCCGGCCCGCTGCGCAGCCGTGCCCAGACTTCCGCCAGAGAACCGGCCAGACCGACCGCTGCAGCGGCGATACCGAGCAGAGTAAGCACCACGCTCAGCGCCAGCAGCAACCGCATATTTCGCGTCAGACGCATACCCCTTACCTCATACCTGCGCTGGCCGATTTACCCGGATCGACCAGGCGATCAGGGTGGCTGTGAGCAGCGGCAGCAGCCGCTCCAGGGTATCGCCCGGGCCGGCCGCGTAAGGCAGCCAGTGCAGGATCGCGGTCAGACCGAAGCCCGCCGCCATCGACCACAGCAGACCATTGGCGCTGAGCTGCACCCCGGCCAGACGCAACACCAGCGCCGGACCGAAAGCAGAACCGATGGCGTGCCAGGCGAACAACACGCGGGTAAAGATCCGGTCCGGCACCGCCAGCGCCAGTATCACCGCCAGCACCGAGATCCCGACCACGACCATCCGCGAACGCAACAGCGATGCCCGATGCCCGGCTTCCGGATCACCGAGATCATTGGTCACCGCGGAGGCCGCCACCAGCAGCTGGCTGTCGGCGGTGGACATGATCGCGGACAGCACTGCGGCGATCATGATGCCAGCGGCCACCGGTGAGATCAGCCGCGTCGCCATCTCGAACAGGATGTGCTCGGATTCCACCAGCCCCGCGTACAACACGCGACCGCACAACCCTACCAGGAGCATGCCGCCGTAGATCACGATCGCCCAGGCTATGGCGATGACCCGCGCCTGAGCGAGTGCGCGGCGATCCCTGAGCGCCATAAATCGATTGACCACGTGGGGCTGGCCCGGATAGCCGAGGCCGATACCCAATGTGCCCAGCACAAAGCCTATCCCGGCGATCCCGGTGGTGTGTGCCACGCCGTCTGCGGGCATCGAGCGCAACGCGCCCACCAGCTGATCCCAGCCGCCCACATGGGCCAGGGCGATCACCGGCAACACCAGCGCGGTGAGCGCCATCAGCAGTCCTTGCAGCGTGTCGGTCACGCTGACTGCCCAGAAGCCACCGAGCAGCGTATAGACCAGCACCACCGTCGCGCCGATGCTCACTGCTGTCGCCGTATCGAGCCCGAAGCTGGTGGCAAAGGCCGCACCGGCAGCCTGGAATTGCGCGGCGATATAGAACACGAAGGAGAACAACACGATACCGGCGCCCAGCACGAGGACCGACCTGCGGCCACCGGGCTCGACCGAATCGGCCAGGAACTCGGCCAGGGTAATCGCGCCGTTGTTGCGGCTCTCACGCATCAGCCGCGGCGCCACATAGATCCAGTTGATCAGGAAACCCATCAGCGTGGCGGGGAATAACCACAGCGCCGGCAGACCCCACAGATAGGCCATGCCGCTGACGCTGAGCAGAGTCCAGGCGGACGAAGAGCTGGCGGAAGCGCTGATGGCGGCGACCGTCGGTCCCAGATGACGGCCGCCGAGAAAGAAATCCGTGTTGTCACGCGTCCGCCGCGAAGCCCACACCCCGATCAAGACCAGCACGATCTTGTAGACGATCAGCGTGAGAAGTATCGATTGGGCCTGGCTCATGGATGCGGCGTCCTCCGGGACCCGCGGAGTGTAGCACCGGTGCTCGACGCCGCCGTCCGGTTACAATCCGCCAGCGAAGGGGGACCCGGGCGATGGCGCAATCTGCAAGCAAGAACACTGCCGGATGGCAATTCTGGATCGATCGCGGTGGCACCTTCACCGATGTGGTGGCCCGGCACCCCGACGGCCGTATCGAAGCACGCAAACTGCTCTCCGAGAACCCACGCCAATACGATGACGCGGTCGTCGCCGGTATCCGCGCGTGTCTCCACAGCGCCGGCGAGCAACTGGATGCGGAAGCGGTCATCGATGAGATACGCATCGGCACCACGGTCGCCACCAACGCACTGCTCGAGCGCCACGGCGAACCGACCCTGCTGCTGATCACCCGCGGGTTTGGCGATGCGCTACGCATCGGCTATCAGCAGCGTCCTGCCTTGTTCGATCGCCATATCCGCCTGCCGACCCCGTTGTACGCCGATGTCCTCGAGGTGGATGAGCGCCTCGACGCCCACGGCGAAGTCATCCGGCCGCTGGATGAAATGGGGCTGGCGCGAGGGCTCGCCGCCGCCCACGCGCGTGGCCTGCGCTCCGTGGCCATCGTCTTCCTGCACGGCTATCGGGAATCCAAACACGAGGCGATGGCAGTGCGCATGGCGCGACGTGCCGGCTTCATCCAGATCTCGGCGTCTCATCAGGTCGGCGCGCTGGCCAAACTGGTGGCCAGGGGTGATACCAGCGTGGTCGACGCCTATCTTTCGCCGGTGCTGCGCCGCTATGTCGATCGCCTCGAGGCGGCTCTGCCGGACCCGCGCCTGCTGTTTATGCAGAGCAACGGCGGGCTGGTCGGTGCGGCCAGCTTCCGCGGCCGGGACAGCATCCTGTCAGGCC
>JBATKC010000177.1:0-4389 GCA_049669065.1 Gammaproteobacteria bacterium | reverse complement strand
GGCGGCGGCGGTCCAGCGTGCGTCCAGCGCCAGGGGTATCGCGATGGTCGCAAAGGCGACGGCCAGAGCCAGATAGGACTCTGTCAGCAGCCGCAGCGTGTCGCGATGAGCGCGCCATAGCCAGGTGGCAAGCCCCGCATAAAAGATGCCGACCGCGACCGCGCTGATGGCCAGACCGTATTCGGTATCCCGGACCAGAAACGCCTGCAGCGCGAACGTTACCACCGGCGTACCGAACACGATAGTGCCGTCCACCAGACCCTTGAGCCGCGGTGGCTGGCGTAACGCAAACAACACCACCACGGCCTGATAGAGCAGAAAGTGCAGGATCAGAAACGGCTCGGTGGACGCAAAAAATTCCGGCCGGTAGTAGCGGTAACCCCACATCGAACCGATCACGAACGTGAACAGGAAACCGAGCAGATTGAGTTCGCGCCAGGCACGGAACCGGGCGATGCCCAGGATCGCCAGGTTCAGGACCAGGTAGTAGCTGAACAGCGCGACGTGGTTGCCAGTGCCGGTGGACACCAGTACCGGTGCCAGGAAGCCACCGACGATGCCCAGTACCGCCAGCGCCCGGGCGTCCTGGAGCAACGCTATCACACCGGCGAAAGCAGTCAGCGCCACCAGCAGGAAAAACGCCGGCGCCGGCGGCAACAGATCATACAAGCGGAACGCGGCGAAGATGGTCAGATACAGGACCCCGACACCGCCGCCCTGCAGGCTCAGGCTATAGACCCGCAGACGCTCTCGCAGATGCCAGCCAAACGCGAGCAGGCCGGTGGCGGCGGCAGCGACGAGCAGCAGCCGGATCTGGATGGACACCACGAAAATCTGCTGCTCGACCGCATACTTGAGCAGGAACGCCACCCCGAAAAAGGACACGAGCACACCGAGCTTGACCGGCACATTGCCGGTTGTGAGCCAGCCCTTCGCGGCGCGTATCAGACGCTGTTCGACAGTGGGCCGTGCCGGCCTGGCTCGTTCAGCCGGCCGCGTGCGTGGACTATCGTCAGTTCCGGCACGGACTTTCCCGGGCGGCGCCCACGTCGACACAGGCGTTGTCTGGGCTGTCGATTCGGGTTCAAACGCGGGATCCGGCTTGCGTGCGGCAGGCGCGGCGGCGGGAGCAGCCACGGGCGCCGGAGCCTGCTGTTTTCCGGGTGCTGTCTCCCGTTCCAGCCGTGTCAGGCGTTCGTCGAGTTCGCGGACCCTGACCAGCAGCAAGCCGAAGGCAATACCGACGAGCAGGCCGAGCATCATATTGCCCATGCCTGCGACAAACACGCCGACGACCGCACCAATTACCGCCAGGCCTAACTTCATGCCCGTTCCCTTCGTCGTCAGGCGAGATGACCGCTCGATCGCGGCACTATAGCAAGACACGCGCGGACTAAAGCGTTACGCGTTTGGCAAAACGGGGCATTCCATTGTGATGGAAGATGGCGAGACTAGCTCCGGGCCACGGACCACTTTCTTGATCCGGGATGGAAATCACGCCAGATCCGGTCTCGGCCGGCGTAAGAAGGCGGAAACCCCGCCGAGGCGGGGCTTCCTGCTCCTGCACCATCACGCTCTTGCTTGATGATCAGAACCTGAACGAGCCGCCCAACGATAACAGCCAGACCTCGTCGGTATCGTCGATATCGAACCACTCGAATTCGGCGCGCAGCGCAAAGGTTTCGTTGACGTGCCAGGCCGCACCCGCACCGAGCGCCAGATCCTCGCCATCGTCGCCCTCGGTTTGCCCGAATGCCTTTACGTCTGCGTTCCAGGCGATAAAACCGAGTTTGCCAAACAGATCCCAATCCTCTGCGACCGGCAGGAATCCAACCGCGTAGAGATCCAGACCGTCGGCGTCGACTTTTACATTGGTCCCGCCAAAACTGTCGCTCTGATCGCCGAAATCGACATAGCCACCCTCAACCCCGAAGTACTGATTGAACCGATACCCGGCAAAGAGCTTCCAGCCAAGATCGTCCGAGTCGAAATCGACACCGCTTTCATCGATCTTGATGTGAGCCAGACCGGCCCCCGCACCGGCATAAAAACCTTCCCGGGCCTGCACCACGCCCCAACCGAGCGACATCACAAATGCGAGCCCTACTGAGATAACGCGACACAGCTTGCTGTTCATTTCCTACCTCCTCTTCCGGTTCCATTCCGGAACGGCATACAGCACATTAAGTATGGCCCGGATTCGGGACTTTTCCATTGGTATTTGCGCCGAAAACAACGCCGCGGATCTACTGCTACATGACGCGGATTTCGGATTGTTGCCCTGACGCAACGACTTCCGCCTGGGTTTGGTTCTGTCTGTCGCAGTATTCCAGATCGAACGCTTGCCCTTTCGCGGGATTCCGGCAGCTACCGCGTCGAGGATGTGGACAAACTGTCATTGTGGATCGTCGCCTCAGCGCACAAGCGCCATGCCCGGCAGGTGTGGAACATGCGAGAATTGCGGGTCACAGGGCTGCGTAAATTTCCCATCAAGACAGGAGCAAGGAATGAAAACCAGCGCACGTAATGTGTTGAAAGGAAAGGTAAAGAAAGTCACTCCCGGCGCCGTCAACACCGAAGTGGTGGTCGAAGTCGGGGATGGGACAAAGGTCATTTCCATCATCACCAAAGCAAGCGCTAAAAAGCTGGGCCTGAAGAAAGGCAAAAAGGTCTACGCGGTGATCAAGGCGTCGGATGTGATGATCGCGAAGGACTAGCGCCGAGGCCGGGAGCAGTCGATGCAGGTATTCAGGTCGAAGCGCGATCTGTTGCTCTGGTTGATTCTGAGTCTCAGCGTCCTGATAGATTTGGGCGCTGCCGTTGCGCTGCTCTCGGCGGACCTGCCCTCGTTGTCCCGGGCCATCAGCGTTGCGGTCTTGCTGGCGACAGCAGCACTGGTCTTGTGGATCATGTATGGCACTCGATACCTGGTAGACCAGGGCATGCTGACCATCTACTGCGGTCCATTCCGCAAGCGGCTGCGCGTCTCGGAGATCGAATCGGTGGAACCGACCCGCTCCCCGCTGTCTTCGCCGGCCCTTTCGCTGGACCGCCTGCGGATCACCTACGCGGGCGGCAAAAAGATCATGGTCTCACCCGAGGATCCGGACCGGTTTCGCAATGCGATCGGCCAGGCGCAGCGCTGAGTCGCGCGCGATGGCAGTCACGGAGGCGCGGCTGAATCCCCGGGTGAACTCTGCGCCAGGGGCGGAAGCCGATGCGGTGCAGCTTGCCAAGCTGCACGAAAAGGCGCACAAATACCACTGTATCGCCGATGCCGTGCGCGCAAAGATCACGGTCGCGGCTTGAGTCCGGAGCCTTGCTGTGAGTGACCTCAACACCCTGCATAACCGTGCTGTCTGGTTCGACATCCCGGTAGCTGATCTTGATCGGGCCCGGTCGTTTTACCACGCGCTGCTCGACATCGAAATACATCGCGAAGAATACGATGGCTTCGCCTTCTGTGTGCTGGATCACGAACAGGGTAACGGCGGCTGTCTGGTACCCGATGCCGCTGCCATCAGCCAAGAGGGTGGCGTGCTGGTGTATCTGAACGTGGACGGCCGCATCCGGGACGCGGTGGCCAAGGCAAAAGAACTCGGCGCCGGGATCATCGAGCCGATCCACGCGATCGGGCCTCACGGCTGCAGAGCCATCATCCGTGACAGTGAAGGCAACCGGATCGCGCTGCACTCGACGGTAGATGAGTGATCACCGAATCAACCAGGAAACAAGGAGAGACATCATGACCCTATGCCCCGTCGCGCTGGCCGCCAGCTGCAAAAAATGTCCCATCGTCTCGGTATGCCCGCTAAAGACCGTGATCGGTGACTATCCGAAGTCCGAGGGCGGCAGCCAAGGCCAGAAGAAGAAGTCTACGGGCAAGTAAGACCAGGCCCGGGACCCGAAGTGGACGCCGATACGGGCGAGATGCCGGCCCCATTGCGCCGCTGGCATGGGATCGTCCGCGACCGGGATCTGTCGGGTCTGCAAGCCCTGCTGGCCGAGGACGCCCGTTTCCACTCGCCTATCGTGCACCAGCCACAAGTGGGCCGCGTGATCACGGCCATGTATCTGTCTGCGGCCTGTCAGGTGCTGTTGAACGACAGTTTCCGCTATGTGCGGGAGGTCGTTTCAGGCCAGCACGCGGTACTCGAATTTATCGTCGAGGTCGACGGCGTAGAGATCAACGGGGTGGATATGATCCGCTGGAACGAAAACGGCCGGATCGATGACTTCAAGGTCATGATCCGGCCGCTGAAGGCCATCGAACTGATCCACCGCAGGATGCGGGAGATGCTGGAACCAGCGACTGGCAACTAGTGATGGGTCGTCGTCCCGCGACCCAACTGAATCCGTCAGTCCTTCCCCACTCGCACTACCTTGACG
>JBATKC010000176.1:0-2283 GCA_049669065.1 Gammaproteobacteria bacterium | reverse complement strand
GCCATCGGTGGTGCTGATCCGGCGCGCAAATCCACCGCTCGGCTGGGCCTTGCCCGGAGGTTTTGTCGACGTCGGCGAGACGGTCGAGGCGGCCGCGGTGCGCGAAGCCAGGGAGGAAACCGGTCTCGAGATAGACCAGCTGAAACTGCTGGGCGTGTATTCCGATCCCGGACGGGACCCCCGCGGCCATACCGTAAGTGCCGTTTTTGTCGGCTGTGCCGATGGCTACCCGATCGGTGCCGATGACGCGGCCGAGGCCGGTGTTTTCCCGCTCGATGCCTTGCCGCCGCTGGTATTCGACCACGCGAGGATCCTGGCAGATTATCTGGCGTGGAGGGCCCGGCGATAGACATTCGCTGCGGCCATCGGCAGTGCGACGGGGGCCTGCATCTCCTATAATTGACGGACTGAGCCTGCCTTCGTAGACGCTTTCCCCAGCCAGTTTTAGGCCAGGCATACCGCCAGGAGGATACAAGCCGTGCATGCCACCACGCCCGTTGCTCCCGAGCCACCGACCATCCTTACTGCCGACGATGCCATGCCGGAACCGTCTTGGGCTGGCGCATTGAATGCCGCCTATCTGGCTGACGAGGAGGCCATCGTTCGCGAGTTGTTGCCTATTGCGACAATGGAGCCGGCGCGCAAGGCGAGGATCCGTGAGACAGCGACGGATCTGGTGCGGGCGGTACGCGCCAATCGTGGCAAGAGCGGTGGGCTGGATGCATTCATGAGCCAGTACGACCTGTCCTCCCAGGAGGGCGTGGTTTTGATGTGTCTGGCCGAAGCTCTGCTGCGCGTGCCGGACAAGGAGACCGCGGACAAGCTGATCGCCGACAAGCTGCTGGCCGGCAACTGGCGGGAGCATCTGGGCACCAGCGAGTCCGCGTTCGTCAATGCGTCGACCTGGGGTCTGATGCTGACCGGACGCATCATCCGCCTTGATCAGGACACAGTCGAACATCCCAGCCGCTTTATGAAGCGGCTGGTGACCCGCGCCGGCGAACCGGTCATCCGCGGCGCCATGCGTCAGGCCATGAAGATCATGGGCCATCAGTTCGTGATGGGGCGCACGATCGCGGAAGCGCTAAGACGATCACAGAGCGGCGAGAACGCGAACTACCGTTACACCTTTGACATGCTCGGCGAGGCCGCGTTGACGCTGCCGGATTCGCGTCACTATTTCGAAGCGTACTGCAAGGGTATCGAGGCGATCGGCACCGCCGGTTTCAAGGCCGCCTCGGTCTATTCAGCGCCGAGTATTTCGGTGAAATTGTCGGCGCTGTATCCACGCTATGAACACGCGCAGCGTGACCGCGTCATCGCCGAATTGCGGCCGATGTTGCTGGAGTTGGCGCTGCTGTCGAAAAAGGTCGGTATCGGCCTGACCGTGGATGCCGAGGAGATGGATCGCCTGGCACTGTCGCTGGAGCTGTTCGAGTCGGTCTATAGAGATCCGCAGCTGGACGGCTGGTCGGGTTTCGGTCTGGCTATCCAGACCTATCAGAAGCGCTCCCTCGCACTGGTGCGCTGGCTGATCAGTCTGGCCAAAGAAGTGGGGCGCACGATCGAGGTGCGCGTGGTCAAGGGCGCCTACTGGGATGCCGAGATCAAACATGCCCAGGAGCAGGGGCTGGATGACTATCCGGTTTTTACCCACAAACCCAATTCCGATGTCTGCTATCTCGCCTGCGCACGGGAGCTGCTCGCTGCGCGCCCGCATATCTATTGCCAGTTCGCCACTCACAATGCCCAGACCCTGGCCAGCATCGTGCACCTGGCCGGCGATCGCGACGGCTTCGAGTTCCAGCGTCTCCACGGCATGGGTGAGGAGCTCTATGACGAGGTCATCGGCGAGGACAAGATGAACCTCCCGTGTCGTGTCTACGCACCGGTCGGCAACCACGAGGATCTGTTGCCCTATCTGGTGCGGCGCCTGCTGGAGAACGGCTCCAACACCTCGTTTGTCAACCGCATCGTCGATGAGGATGCGCCCATAGACGCCATCGTCGCGGATCCGGTGGACACGGTACTGGCGCTCAGCGCCATCCGTCATCCACGCATCCCGAAACCCGAGGATATCTTCGGTGCCGAGCGCAAGAATTCACGCGGCATACTGCTCGATGATCCGCTGCAGCTCGAGACGCTACAGACGGCGATGCGTGACGCGTTGACCGGCAGCCGTGTTGCCGGGCCGCTGATCGAAGGCCAGCTGCTCGGCGGGCGCGAGACAGAGTCCGTGGATCCCGCGGACACCCGCCGCGTGGTCGGCACCGTGCGCTTTGC
>JBATKC010000175.1:0-4182 GCA_049669065.1 Gammaproteobacteria bacterium | reverse complement strand
CCTGACACCTTTTTGTGCTTGCTGTATCAAGGTATGAATAAGGGCCGAACCAGGGCTTGGTGAGCAACAGCCTCGGTTCGGCCCCGGCGCTCTGATCAGATCTACGGCCGATTGACGATCCGCGGATCCAGGCTGATGTAGTAGTGATTGAGCGAGGTGAGTTCGACCGCTGGCTTGTAATTATAGGTGTTGCTGTCGTCGTCCTTGTCCTTAAGGGTGATCACGTTGGGATTGCTCGGGTCGGTCACCACTTCCATTTCATCGAGCTTGCCGCCGGCAGGCACGGTGACCGTCATCCCTGCGCCGTGCTGCGTCGCCCAGGCGACCGGGAGTTGCGTGTTGTCTGGTGTCACATTGCAGGGCGTTGCGAGCGTGAACTCGACATCCACGTTGTCGTTGTAGGCCGCCCTGTCGAAATTCGTCCAGTTATCGAGATGGATGGTGCCATCGGCATCGACGATACTGTCCACGGCGGGCGTAGAACCCGTCTGCGTATAGGTCGCCCCACCGCCATAGCCGCCGTCGGTCTGGCGGTGCGTGCAAGCGAAGGTAACGGCAATATTCAACGTACGATTGACGGGCATAGTTCAGGTTCCTTTTGGGAATGGGAGAATAAGAGCCGGATTATACCCAACGAGCTTGGCCTGAGCGGCTCGGTTCTCAGGCCATGCGGATGTCGTCGGGGAGTTCTCGAGATAGCTTAGCACGAGCACCTCGCGGGGCAGATCCGGATCCAGTGTGCGCAGCTCTTCGATCCGTGATCGTGCCGCTTGCCGGTCTCCCGCCGCTCGCCGATCCAGCGCTTCCATCGCCAGAACCATGCACCACGAAGTCCGTGCCGCCTCTCGCGGCAAACCGGAATCGGCGCCAAACTCATGATTGAAACGGGCGATCTTTTCCCGTGCCTCGTCTGTGTCGCCCAACGCAAAGGAGACGGCGATCTCCATCCAGCGCGCGTTCATCTGACCGGTCGTTTTCCATGCAACGACGGTGGGATCGGACGCTACGAGAGCCGCCGACCGGTCCAGCGCGAGTCGATTGAACTCCCGGGCTTGTTCCCAATCGCCTGCCATCATCAGCGCTTCGACGTACTGATTGTTGGCCGAGACCGCTATGTCCCGCCAAAGGCTGTTGTCCGGGTCCTCGGCCAGGAGCCCCTCGATCTCTTCCAGCCCTGACCGGGACGCCTGTTTCGCAAGTTCATATTCGCCGGCGATGACATGCAGGCTGGCCGTCTGGATGAGCGCGACCGCCCGGCCCTCGCGCGCCCGCGCATCGCGGTCATCGACAGCCAGGATCGCGGCGTAAATGGAGAGCTCCTTCTGCCGCTGCTCCATCGCCGCCGGGAAGGCCCAGTTCCCCATCATCGCGTCCGCAAGCCAAGCATGGCCCTGCGCCATGCCCCATTGTTTCTCGCGGTCATCCGGGGCGGCGAGGGCGAGCGCCGTGTCGACCTCCAGCGCCCGCCGGAAGTATTCGATCGCTTCTTCGTATCGACCGCCACGCTGCATCAGCACGCCCAGGTTGATCAGCGCGCTCGCTTGCTCGACGCGCCAGTCTTCCTTGTCCGGGTTGAGGCTGACCAGTTGCGCAGCCAGCCGATGGTATTCGAGAAACTGGCGCTCGGCCTTTGCCGATTCCTTCCGCAGCCAGGCCACGAGGCCGACCCAGTAGGCGCTCTGGGAATGGTCAAAGATCCTCTGTTCGTTCCCCGGGTCCCGGGCCAGCAACTCGGCGGTCGTCTTCTCGGCCTGCTGGAATGCCTCCAGCGCGCCGTCGATATCCGCTCGCAGTTCACGCACTTCGCCGACCAGGTGCAGGGCGCGGGCACGACGGCCCAGGGCATCGGCATCGAGCGTGTTCATGTCCTGATTGGCGTAATAGGCCAGCGCGCGTTTGCCGACAGAGTCGAAGATTTCCAGACGGCCCACCGGCTCGAGCTGCATGCGCAGGTCGGTCAGCATGTATTCAATCAGGCCGTCCGCCTCGGCGCGCTGCCGCTCCGCCTCCGTCTGGCCGCGCACCGCCATCACGGTGAGTACCGACATGCAGATGGCAATCACGGTAGCGACCGCTGCAAGGGCGGCCAGCCGGCGTTGCCGGCGCGCCTGTTCGCGCTGCACCAGCTTGTCGAGGGGGAGCCCGGTCAGACCCGCGATCAGCTTGAGCTTGGCCAGGCGTTTGCCGTCGCCGCCCGGGCGCAGGTCGGCGGCGATGGGCTCGGCCGGTTCTTCGCTGATCTGTCCGCTGGCGTCCACGCGCATGCGCAGGGCGGGCGGGAAGCACTCCGTTTCGTCGCCGGACCCCGGAGATCCATCAGCAATCAATGTGAGCACCCGGCCGTCGCCGTGCACCTGCTTGAAGTGACGGATTTCCTCGTTGACCCAACGAGATTTTGCGGCGGAGGGAGATGCGATGACGACGAGAAACATCGACTGTGCCAACGCCGTGCGCAGTTCTGTCGTCAGGTCACCGGCGGCGGGCAGCTCGTCGCGGTCGCGGAAGATCGGCGTCAGCCGTGCAGGCACATCGCCTGCAGGGGTTTGCATCCCCACCAGTCTGGACGGAAGCCGGTAAGACTCGAGGACTCGATGCAACCACTCAGCGGCAGCCTTGTCGTCGTGGCTGTAGCTGATGAAGGCGCGAAACTTGCCAACTGTCTCTGTCACGGACGTCTCGGGATTCCCGGCCAGCCGGTATGCTAACCCCATCCCGCGCCCAAATCGAACGACGCGAGCAGGAGGCGGGCCGAGGCTTTTCCGAGCGTTTTGGAGTCGGACCCGGGTTGGCCTGCGACCCTGCTTGAACCAATCCTCGGCTCGATCCGGGTTTGGCCTCATTCAGCTTGCTGGTGATCGTCTCAGAATGGCCATAAGTAGCCCGTCCGGGCTCTATGATATGTTGGTCAGAGCGCAGCGAACGAAACCACCACGGACAATTTGTGAGAACTCATGAAAGGCTCATGTTTCTGTAACGAGGTCAGCTTCGAAGTCGATGTCGACAGAGTCGACGCCTATCACTGTCATTGTTCCATCTGCAGGAAAGTGACCGGGTCTAAATTCAATACTGCATTTACAGTCCCGGCCAAGAGTTTCAGGTGGACCGGCCGCACAGACGGCATCAGGACTTTTCAAAGGGATGGTAAAGGTTACCGCCACGAGTTCTGTGGCAACTGTGGATGCACAGTCCCCAATCGCTACAGGGAAACAAAATTCTGGGTCCCTGCCGGTTTATTGGACGATGACCCTGGCGTTGAAGTCACCAAACACATATTTGTGGAATCCAAAGCCAGGTGGGATGAGATTACGGACGATCTGGAGCAGTTTGAGGGCTATCCCTGATCCAGGCGCCGATGCTCCTGCATCAAGACAAGGTCGTTGCCCCGTAGTTACGCCCTAGTTACGCCCTGATTACGCAAGGGGCGCAGCGGCTATCGACCTGGAGCTTCAAGCTCCTTCGCAATCGCGGCGTCCAGCTCTTCGGCAGAGATTGCCACACCGTCCCACAGCTGGGCCGACAAGTGAGCCCAATACATACTGTCGCGCAGATAGCCTACAAAGTTTGGACGGGCCCGCATCTGAGTGAGTATCCGATCAGCATCAGCGCGGGAGGCTCCGGTCTCGATTGTGGATTGCTGGATTTCGACAAGACTGGATGAAGCGCCCTCGCCGGACGCTTTCAGAAAATGCTGCAGCAGAGCGGGATCGATAGTGCCCGCCCGAATACGAAACTCGGGGTCTACAACGAACGCCAGTTCGCGGAAATAGGTCTCGGTAACTCCCTCGTCACCCCAGCCGGTCCACTGATCAATCTGCAGCCCGATCTGATTGTAATAATCGCCGATCTGCCGCTTCAGCACCTGGTTGCTCAAAAGGCGGAGGTCGCCGGTTGATTTCAGTTCCTCGATCGTAAATCTCGAGATCGTGGGGGAGAACGTGACACCGGCGTAATGTGCATACATCACTAGCGAATCAGGATCGGGCGCGGCGTCCAGGTCGTGAAGCCAGGCATCGACCTGCCTTGTGAGCGCGAGCCGACTTCGGGCCTGCCTGCTACTGAATCGCAGGGATTCGATGTCCGCATCAAGATCTGCCCGAAGGCGCTCAAGATAGCTGACCGCCATCGCGGCGTCTTGGCGAGCCTGAATCGCCTGGTCTGCCCAAAGAGCAATCAGGACGCCCA
>JBATKC010000174.1:0-2351 GCA_049669065.1 Gammaproteobacteria bacterium | reverse complement strand
GCACAGCAGGCCGTCTGTGGCCGCGTCGTCATGGCTGGGGAAGGTGTCTGTATTTTGTTGAGCAGAAGATTGATCCGTGCCGGTTTCGTGTAGGATACGGATGTAGTAAATTCGTGGCGCAAACCGCGTCCGGAATCCGCGGCGAGAGGAACCCATGAGATCGTTTTATTTCCCGGCCTCCATCGTGTGCTTTCTCTCGCTTCTGATGTCTCCCTCCCTGCTGAGCGCCCAGGAGGATGCCGGTGAAGGGAAGGGGGATGGCTACAGCATCCAGGGCGCGAATACCTGTCTGGGCTGTCATGCCGACGACGTGACCGCGGCCATCTTCACCACAAAACACGCACAACGTGCCGACGGCCGCACGCCGTTCGGCGACGGCAATACCCAATGCGAGGCCTGTCACGGCCCCGGTGGCGAGCACATCAAGCGGCTCAAGCGAGGCCTGTCGGCCAAAGACCGGCCTTCCATGCCCTATTGGGGGTCGGCCAGTACCGCCAGCACCGCCGAACACAATCAGCAGTGCATGAACTGTCATCAGCAACAGGTCGGCCTGCACTGGGCCGGCAGCGTCCACGACGTGGAAGAGACCAACTGCGCTGACTGCCACAGTATCCATTCCACCCACCAGGCCGTGCTGCGCCCCGAGACCCAGGCCCAGGTCTGCTATACCTGCCATCTGGAGCAAAAGGCCAATGCACAAAAGCCCTATGCTCATCCGATCCGTTTCGGCCGCATGGCCTGCACCGACTGCCACAACCCCCACGGATCGGCCGCGGAATACGCCCTGGTCCGCAACACGCTCAACGACACCTGCTATAGCTGTCACCAGGACAAACGCGGGCCGCTGCTCTGGGAGCACGCGCCGGTGGCGGAGGATTGCAGCAATTGCCACGAGCCCCACGGCACCATCCATGCGGGCATGCTCAAGCGGACCGCGCCGCTGTTGTGTCAGAGCTGTCATTCCCAGGCCGGACATCCCAGCATCCCCTACACTTCGGCCGGTCTGGCGGGCAGCTCGACACCGTCCCAGTACCTGTTGAGCGGCAGCTGCATGAACTGTCACAGCCAGGTGCATGGATCGAACCATCCCTCCGGCGCGAATCTGATGAGGTAGCGGCATGAACAGGCCAGCCCCCGAACCGCGAGTCAACAGCCGGGTCATTCCCCGGGCAAGACGCCTGACGGCGATGCTTGTCACCGTGTCGCTGACCGCGTCCCTTACTGCAGCCGCCGGCGCCGCCGAGAACACTGATCCCGACACCTCCACCTGGAGCTGTGAGTTCTGCGAGTTCAGCGAGGGCTGGACCGGCAGCATCGGCGTCCGGGCCGGATATGTTACCGACAGCGAGACCGCCTTCGGCCGCTATACCGGTTATGAGAACAGCGGCGCCATCGGCGGACTCTCCCCCCAGATCATCTACTGGGGCGATAAGGGTTACACGGTCACGATGGACGGCTTCGGCTACAGCCAGGAGTCCTTCGACTTCGACATCGAGGCAGGGCGCCAGGGCAAATGGATGGTCAACCTGGGCTATGACCGGCTCCCGTATCGTTATCTGCTGGAATCGACCCAGACCATCTACCGCCCGCTGGGCGACACCCCGCTGCGGCTCCCCGATGGCTGGGTCCGGGCCGGCGGCACCGGGGGCATGACCAGTCTGGCCAGCGATTTGCGTGGCTTCGACCCGGGCTGGGACCGGGAGACGGTGGATCTGGGCGCGGAGTATCTGTTCAGTCCCAACCTGACTTTCGACGTGGACTGGCGCTACCAGACGAAGGAAGGCAAGGGCCAGACCTGGGGCACCTTCCTTGGCGGCGCCGCCGAATTGATCAAGCCCCTCAACTACGAGACCAACGAAGTCGAGGGCGGGATCAATTACACGGCCGAGCGCTGGCAGGTCCGGCTGGCCTATCTCGGTTCCTGGTTCAGCAACAAGGATCTGAGCCTGCAGTGGGAGAACGCGTTTACAGGGCCAGATAACGGGCGGATGGCCCAGGCCCCGGACAACAAGTCCTACAACGTCAGCCTCTCGGGCGCGTTCAATATCACGCCGCGCACCGTCGCCTCCGGGACTGTGTCGCTGGGGCAGACCGAGCAGGACGATACCTTCCTGCCCTATACGATCAACCCGGCCCTGGCCGGCACCCCGTTGCCGAGGAGTTCCTTCGACGGCGAGGTGGATCTGACCCAGTACAGTCTGCGCGTGACCTCCGCCGAGTGGTCGCGTCTGCGTCTCACTGGCGATTTCCGCTACAACGAACGGGACAACAAGAGTTCCCGTGACAGTTACGACTATGTACTGGCGGACAATATCGACGGCGGCGTATCGGTGGAGAATCTCCCCTACGGC
>JBATKC010000173.1:0-9946 GCA_049669065.1 Gammaproteobacteria bacterium | reverse complement strand
GTATATAGGTGAAGCGGCCGCTGCTGGCTTCGAGATCGCGGAGGCTGCCCAAACCGGGGCCGGATACCACGCGATAGCGCAGACTGTCTCCGTCGGGGTCGGTGGCGCGCATAAACGCGGTCAGCGCGCCGACGCCCGAGATCTGGTAGAAGGCGTCCGAAGCCACCGGCGGGCGATTGTCCTCGTCCGGCGGCAAGGTGTCGAAATCGTCGTCGCCGCTGCTACAGCGGATCACGGTCTTGCCGGTCAGCAGCAGCCAGATCAGCGAGACAAAAATGAGGCGTCGCGTGGTTACGTGCATCCGTGGGGCTTCAATGGGCGGGACGTCGGGCAAACTCTAGCATGCCGGCCGGGAGCCTCGATGAAGCGTTGGCGACGCGCTACACTCAGCATATGATGCAACGCAATACCAACGACGGTGCGATATCCGAAGCCCAGCGGCTGGGCTTTGCCGCCCTCGCCGCGCGTGGCCTCGAAATCCCGATGGACGAGTCCGGCCGTCGGCGCTGGCAGGATAATTTCAACAGCATCCCGGCCATGCACTACATGGGCTGCCGGCTGGATATGTCCCACGAGAACGTGGTGGTGGTGCGGCTGCCGGAGGTCCGGCCGCATCATCAGGGAGGCATGGGCACCGAGGCGGTAAATGGCGCGGTGATCGCCGGATTGTGTGACTGCGCGCTGGGCGTGGCCGGCGTGGTCCATTTCCCGGACCAGCGGGCCGGTACCGTCGAACTTGCGATCAAGTTTATGCGGCCCACGGTGGGCCAGTCGGTGACGGCGTATGCGGTGGCATTGAAGCGGGCTGCCAGCGTCGCATTTGCCGAGGTGGAACTCTATAGCGCGGGCAGGTTGTGCTCTATCGCGACCGGGATGGTGTCGACGGCTTCGTCCTGAGCCCGGAATCTCAGTGGATGGCGCCCCACTGCAGCACTTCTACGTCGTCGGAGCTGACGTCGAGATTGCTGGCGAGCATGCGGCAGAGTTCACGTGCGCCGATCGAGGTGCGGGGATGAGCGCTCAATTCGACCACACCGCAGTATTGGGTGACCACTTCCTGGTCATGCTCATGGACGACAAAGCTGGCGTAGTACTGCGCACTCATGGTTCAAAACTATCCTCCACAGTACCCATCCATCTGCGAAATGGTTCACAATTCCCACTATTGGACCCGCACCGTTTTGGCATCCAAAGCTGGCAGTCGGGGACGAGGACTGCCTAGAATGCTGACATACCCGTCGACTCTGATCCGAGGCTGTATCCCATGAAACATTGTGCGCGCTCGCTGTTTGCCGCTGTCATGCTCATGGTGTCGGGATCAGGGGTGGCGCTGGCCGACGGCGTCGTGCAGTTCGGCGACATCCGCCTCGGCGTCCAGGAAGGCGATGTGGGTTATGTCAACGTCGTGCGCAGCGGGTCCACGGTGGGTGCCGTCTCGGTATTGCTCAACGTGGGTGTCGGCGGCACCGCCCGTTTCGGTACCGATTTCGATATCGAATTGCCGCTGGGCGTGGTGCAGATCGCCGACGGCGAACTGTCAGCGAGCGTCAAGATCACTGCGCTCAACGACTCCGATGTAGAGGGCACCGAATATGCCACGCTGTCCCTGAGCTCAGCGACCGGCGCGACGCTCGGGACGGCCAATAACCTGACTCTGGATATCCTCGACGCCGATTCCGCGCCGACGGGTTTGTCGTTCGAAAGTTCGGCTACGCTGCGCATCGACGAAGGCGAAGAGCAGGTGCTGGCGGTGGTCCGCAGCGGCGCCGCCGGCCTGGCGGATATCAGCGTAACCGGGCAACCCGGCAGCGCCACCCTTGGCGTCGACTACAGCGACGTCACCCAGACCCTGCAGCTCGGCGCCGACCAGCAGAGCGCGGACTTCTCTCTGGTCGCCCTCAACGATGACGAGTTCGAGGGCACCGAAACGTTGACCCTGGTGCTGTTCGACGGCGTACCGGAAAGCCAGGTCGTGCCCGGTGGCCGCAACCGACTGGTGCTGATCGAGGATGGCGAGCCGAATCAACCGGGCGAATTCAGCCTGCGGGTCGTGGGCGGCAACACCGTCTCCGAAACGGTCGGCTCGGTGACCTTCCGGGTGGAGCGCGATCGCGGCGACTCCGGTGCGGTGACCGTCGACTATGTGACCGCGGACGGCAGCGGCGACACCCGCGCCGTCGCCGACGAGCAATACGAGCCGGCCACCGGCACATTGTTGTTCTCGGACCTGCAGACTGAGGCCGAGTTTTCGATCAACATTATCGATGATAATCAGGGCAGCTCGAACAATCTGGATTTCTCGGTCTACATCGTCAACCCGACCGGGCTGTCCAGCCTCAACCCCGACGCCAGCCGGATCGTGCTCAGCGTCGAGGATGACGATGGTGGCGACGGCGACGATGATTGTCCGTTTCTCTGTGGCGACGACTGCTTTATCGCCACCGCAGCCTTTGGCAGCCGTCTCGACCCCCACGTCGGCGCGCTGCGGGCATTCCGCGATCAGGGGCTGATGCAGATCCTGCCAGGCCGGCTGTTTGTCGCCACCTACAACACGCTGTCACCACCGCTGGCGCGTTTTATCGCAAGACGAGACGGTCTGCGGACCGTGGTCCGCGCGTTCCTGTGGCCGCTGGTGATCGCAGTGGAGAACCCGGGCTTGAGTCTGGCGGGATTTGCCCTGCTCGCCGGTGGCGCGGGTCTGCGGCGCAGGCGGCGGCGCCTCTGATGCCGCACCCCGCCTTCAATTCGTGGGCACCGGATGGAGCGGATTGTGGAGCCTGAACGATCTGTATTGGTCACCGGTGCGTCGACGGGCATCGGCAGAGCCACCGCGCTGCATCTCGCCGGCCTGGGATTCAAGGTCTACGCAGGCATCCGCCGCGACGAGGACGCCACCGATCTGGAGCACCAGGCCCCGCTTACCGCGGTACGACTGGACGTCACCTCAGCGCTCGAAGTCAACGACATCGCGCAGCGGATAGAGGCCGAAGGCGGCCTTTACGGGCTGGTGAACAATGCCGGCGTCTATCTGGGCGGTGCGCTCGAACTGATGAGCGACGCCGAGATCGAAAGCACCTTTGCGGTCAATGTCGTCGGTCTGCTACGTGTGACGCGGGCCTGTCTGCCCATGTTGCGTGAGGTCCGCGGTCGCATCGTCAACGTGAGTTCCATCTCCGGTCTCGTGGCATTGCCCGGCGTGTCCGTCTATGCCGGCTCGAAGCATGCGGTCGAAGCGATCAGCGACGCCCTGCGGGTCGAGCTCTCGACCTTTGGTGTGCGCGTGATTGCGGTCGAGCCCGGCAGCATCGATACCGAGATCTGGACCAAGGGCGCCCGCCGTGACAAGGCGTCATCAAGCCAACAAGACGCAGCCCTGCGAGCGCTTTACAAGCCGCTCCAGCGCCTGCTGGAAAAACTCAACCGCAACCCGCGCGGGATACCGCCCACGGCAGTGGCTACGGTCATCGGCGACGCGCTCACCACGCGCAATCCTGACAACCGATATCTGGTCGGCACCGATGCCCGCTCGCTGGCGCTGCTACGTTATCTGCCCGAAGGTCTGCGCGACCGCCTTATCGGCACGCGGGTCTGGCGCGACTAGAATCCGGCCCGAGGCAGGACTCAAGGCCGGAGGTAGCGGCGGCCCGATTCGGGTTCGAGCACACCAGTGCCGGTGGCGAAACGCACCGGCACCGACTGGGTTTTACCCCAGCTCGAGGCGCGATAAACGCCGAAGTGCAGATGCGGCATGGTCGACTTGCCGGTATTGCCCGAGTAGCCGATCAGTGCGCCGGGCTCGATCTGCTGTCCGACCGTGACCACCGCGCCGCGGTGTTGCAGATGGTAGTACTCACCGGTGGTCAAATCATCGTGCAGGACGACGATGAAATTGGCATATCGAGCACAGCGGGGTTCCCAGCAGGCTCGATCGTGGCGCTCCTGCACGCGCACCACGACACCGCCGCGGGCTGCGTGGACCGGCGTCCCTTCCGGCATGTCGAAGTCCACGGTCCAGCGCTCCAGACCCGTGTGGCTGAATGAGGCGCCGTAGCCCTGCAGCACGTAGAAGCTCCGGCCGGAGGCATAGGGCAGCTGGTAGACATGGCTGTCATCGTGCACAGCATCCAGCCGCCCCACGGCCCAGTCGAACTGGTACCGATACTCGCCATCGCCATCGCCATCCGCGCCGCGACCGGTGAGGACCGCGAGCGTAAGCCGCTGGCCGCCTTCAAGTGAGCGGGTCACCTCCGCAGACGGGCTCACCTGCAGGTCATCGCTGAGCACCCGGAGCGACACGGTCAACGGCCAAGGCTGCAAATTGTTGGCGACCAGCTCGATGTGGTCGGCAACGGGCTGCGGCTCGACGCAGACCCAGCCGAGAGAACAGGTTTCCGCGAAACATGCCAGCGGAGAGATCAGCAGCAGGACGCCGGCGATCCGCCTGATCATCCGTCCGGCGCGTCTTGCTCTGCGGCTTCCGGCTGGTAATAGGCCACTGCCAGCGGCCGTACCAGCGGCGCCCGGGCCAGCCAGACGTCCGCATCCTCGCTATCATCCGCGACCGGAAGCGGCGTACCCAGACCCTCGCGCGTGATACGCGCGACACGCCCCCAGTCCACGGTCACCTCGGGCGCGCCTGCGGGCGCCTGGTTGAGCTGCCGGTCGATCATCTCCAGCGCCGCAAGCCAGTCACCGCCGGTTTCTTCCAGCGGATGACGCGCGGCGAACACCAGATTCTTGCCCAACCAACCCGCCTGATAAGGCTGATCGATAATCTGCACCGGCGTGCCCTTTGGCACCAGCTTATACAGCGCGGCAATGTCCTCCGGATACAGCCGGATGCACCCGTGGCTGACGCGCATGCCGACCCCATAGGGTTTGTTGGTGCCGTGGATCAGATAGCCGGGCATCGCCAGACGCAGTACATGTTTGCCGAGAGGGTTGTCCGGTCCGGGAGGCACGACTCGCGGCAGCGGATCACCGTCCGCGGCGTGCTCGGCCAGCACCGACTCCGGCACATACCAGGATGGATTGGTGGCCTTGGCGTTGACCAGCGTCGAACCCAGCGGAGTCGACCAGCCGACCCGGCCGATGCCGATGGGATGGGTGTAGACGATGCGTTTGCCGTCCGCGTCCGGGGCCGGGAAGTAAAACAGCCGCATGCTGGCGAGATTTAGTACCAGCCCGTCGCGCTCTGTTTCCGGCAGGATGAACTGCGTCGGCAACAAAATTTCTGCGCCCTCGCCGGGCAGCCAGGGATCGACACCCGGGTTGGCGGTGACAAGTTCGTCGTAGCCCAGATTGAACAAGCGTGCCAGATCCGCCAGCGTATCCTCGTGGCGGGTGCGAATCCGCTGCAAATGACCCACGACATCCTGACCTTCGGCCAACTCGAACACATAGCTGGGGACCGGATCCCGCGCTTCGGCCAGCACCGGCCCCGAAGCGACAAACAGACCGACAAGACTGAGTGCGGCGAGCCGCTCACGCATATTCCCGAATCCTCGAATTGATATCCGATCACGCGACCGGACGCCGGCCCCATCCCATTACTTTACCAGTACGGATGCGGGTTGGCCGCTTTGCTGTTGCTGATTATGACCGCGGACCGGGCGGTCAGTTGCCGGAGATTCAGGCGACACATGCGATGCGGGTCGATTCAGCCAGCGCCGCTGCCCGGATGATACGGCCCGTCTATGGGCATGGATGCAGCGATCTCGGGCCGACTGCTGGATCGAACGGCGGCGGCGATCCCGCTCCGATGCCGTCAGCCACCACCAAAACGCGACTCCTGGTACGCCCGGGCGGCGCTGCGCAAACCGGCGGCCGCACTGCCCTCCACTGCCGCCGCCACTTTCTCGCTCAGCGATTTGCGCCCTTTCCACTGGACACGATAAAGGTCGGCGTCCTGCAGTCGCGCGACCAGCAGATCATCGCTGGTCGCGACTTCGTCGATCAGGCTCAGCTGCAGAGCGCGACGGCCGTACCAGTGCTCCCCGGTCGCCACCGAATCGAGATCCACCTCAGCGCGGTATTGGGCGATGAGCTCGCGGAACAGATGATGCACGTCCTCCAGCTCTTCCCGCAGCTTGTCCCGGTCGGCGTCGCTGTTCTCCCCGAACATGGTCACGGTGCGCTTGTAACGCCCGGCCTTGAGCTGCTCGACTTTGACGCCGTGCTCATCCAGCAGCCGATAAAAATTCGGGATCTGGGCCAGCACGCCGATTGACCCGATGATCGCGAACGGCGCGGCGACGATGCGGTCGGCGACGCAGGCCATCAGGTATCCACCGCTGGCGGCGGCCCGGTCCACGCTGACGGTCAGCGGGATGCCCTGCTCCCTGACCCGCACCAACTGCGCGGCAGCCAGGCCGTGCTCGTGCACCATGCCACCGTAGTTCTCCAGTCGCAGCAACACCTCGTCCTCGGACCGCGCCAGCGCCAGCACCGCGCTGATCTCGTGCCGCAGATTGGCTACGGCTGTCGCCTTGATGTCGCCCTTGAAATCGATCACGTAGACCCGACGGCGCGGCTCTTCCGATTTCCCTCTCGCCTTGTCCTCTTGCTTGCGGGACTTGCTGAACGCCTTCAGCGCTTTTTTTGGCAACACCGATTTACGCAGCGTATCGATCATCGATCGATAGCGGTCATTGAGACTGCTAACGACCAGCCCGCCGGGTTCCCGGGTTTTCTTCGAGGCGGCCGCAGCAGCGCCGATGACAAACACCGCCGCGGCGACAAAGGTCAGGGTCTTGGCCAGGAACAGGCCATACTGGAAAAAGAATTCTTTCACCGCCGACTCCACAAGGCTCCGAGGACAGAGCCCCCTATGGTACCTGTATCAGGTGGCGGTGTTGCACTCGCCGGGCCGTCACGCGTGAGTCGGGCCGCAAGGCTGGCCGCCGGTCCGGCCAGACCGGGCCGGCGTCAGGACCGGGAATCCAGCCGCTTCCTCCATTGGGACTGCAGAGTGTCCAGATAGTTGTCTTTGCGGGCCTGGTTGGCCAGAGCCGGCTTGCGCAGCCGGGCTACGGGTGATCCGCTGGCCGCTACCAGCCGCCAGCTTGCTTCCTGAATACGGTTCATGATCTGCGCTCCGTCAGCGTGGGGTATCAGATAGACGCGTCGCAGACCCAATTGGTTGCATCGGGCGCAAAAAAGCTGCTCGGCTCAGTTGCTGGCGGCCTCGTCCAAACCGACGTTGTTCTTCTCAAACACGCGGTCGGCGCGGTAGCTCGAGCGGACCAGCGGGCCCGACACGACCTCGAGGAAACCCATCTCCAGACCCCACTCGCGATAAGCGGCAAACTCGTCCGGCGTGACGAATCGCTGCACCGGCAGATGGTGGACAGTAGGCCGCAGATACTGGCCGAAGGTGACGATATCCACCTGTCGCCGGCGCAGATCCTCCAGCGTCTCGCGGATCTCGGCTTCGGTCTCGCCGAGGCCGAGCATCAGGCTGGTCTTGGTCAATACGCCCGGCTGACGCGTCTTGGCATGCGCCAGCACGGACAGAGTCTGCTCATATCCGGCGCGGGCGTCGCGCACCGGATGGGTCAGGCGGCGCACGGTCTCGACATTCTGCGCGAACACGTCCAGCCCCGATGAGACGACCGTATCCACATCCGCCAGACGGCCGCTGAAATCCGGCGTCAATGCCTCTACCGCGGTGCCCGGATTGAGGCGCTTGATCTCCCTGACGCAGGCCGCGTAGTGGCCAGCGCCGCCGTCGGCGAGGTCGTCACGGTCGACCGAGGTGATCACCACATAACGCAGGTCCATCAACTGCACCGAGCGCGCCGCGTTGACGGGTTCGTCGGGATCCAGCCAGCCGCCGGGATTGCCGGTATCGACCGCGCAGAATTGGCAGGCGCGGGTGCATACCGAACCCATGATCATGATGGTGGCGGTGCCGTGGTTCCAGCACTCGCCGATATTCGGGCACATGGACTCTTCACACACCGTAGCCAGGCGGTGCTCACGCACGTTGTGTTTGACCTGCTGATAGCCGGGGCCTGCCGGCATGCGTGCCTTGATCCAGGCGGGCTTGCGCTCGATCGGTGCGCTGCGGGTGGTGGACTTGACGCCGTTCTTTATCGCCGAAAAACCCTGCTCGGTGCGGAACTTGGTGCCGCTGCGGACGACCGGGATGCCCTTGAATTCGCTCACAACTGAACCTGGCTGCGCCAAAAACCCGTAAGACGGGCTATTCTCGCATGGGCACACAGACATTGGAACGCGACGGGCCCGGGAGCAGAAATGATGGATCAAGCGTGGAGCCTGGTTGGCAAGACGGCGCTGGTGACCGGCGCCACCCGCGGCATCGGCCGTGCCGTGGCCGAGCAGTTGCTTGGACTCGGCGCCCGGGTCGTGTTTACCGCGCGCAACGGCGAGGAGGTAGTGGAGCGCGAGAGTGCCTGGACCAAGAGCGGGGGCAGCGCCATGGGCGTCACCGGCGACGTCGCGTCCGGCGCGGATCGCGCCCGGCTGCTGGAGCTGGTGAATGATCTGTCCGGTGGGCTGGATATCCTGGTCAACAATGTCGGCACCAATCTCCGGCGTCCGGCCAGCGACTATGCCGACGACGAAATCCGCAGCTTGTTCGCCACCAACCTGGATTCCGCGTTTGATCTCAGCCGCCAGTGCTTCGCCGCGATGAGCGATCGCGAGGCGGCCATCGTCAACGTCGCCTCGGTGGCCGGCTTGACTCATCTTTGCACCGGCGCGCCTTACGCCATGACCAAGGCCGCGATGATCCAGATGACGCGCAATCTCGCGGTCGAGTGGGCGCCACGGGGAATCCGGGTCAACGCAGTCGCACCCTGGTATATCGACACGCCGCTGGCGCGCGAGGTACTGGCCGATACGGAATATCGGCAGGCTGTCATCGATCGCACACCGATGGGCCGCATCGGCCAGCCCGAAGAAGTCGCTGCCGCCGTCGCTTTCCTGTGCTTGCCGGCGTCCAGCTATGTCACCGGCCAGTGCCTGGTCGTCGATGGCGGCTTCAGCGTCTGTGGACTGCAGGTGCCCGGCCGCCCCTGACCCGGCTGGCTATACTGGGCTCCGCCATCGTGACCGTCAGGCAACATCCATGACCACAGGACCGCTACAAAAAATGGGTAGCCACGCGGGCCATCCGGTGGACTACCGTCTGCGCATCGCCGACGCCGAGCTGGCCCTGACGCCGAGAGTCGGCGAAGCATTCGCGCTGCGCTTCGAGGGCGAGATCCGCTGTTCCAATTGTGGCCGCAGCACCCGCAAGAGCTTCAGCCAGGGCCATTGCTTCCCCTGCAGCCAGCGCCTGGCCGCCTGCGATCTGTGCATCGTCCGGCCCGAGCGCTGCCACTTCGACCAGGGCACCTGCCGCGAACCAGACTGGGGCCAGGCGCACTGCATGCAGCCGCATTTCGTCTATCTGGCCAACACCAGCGGGCTCAAGGTCGGCATCACCCGCGCCCATCAGGGTATGACCCGCTGGATCGATCAGGGAGCGAGTCAGGCCTTGCCGATTCTTGAAGCCGCAAGCCGGTATGTGTCGGGACTGGCGGAGGTCGCACTGGGCCGGCATGTCGCCGACCGCACCGACTGGCGTGCGATGCTGCGTGGCCCGGCGACGGACGTCGATCTCAGCGCAGAGCGGGATCGCCTGCTGGCGCTGTGCGCGGACGATCTGGACGGGATCCGGCACCGGTTTGGCGCAGACGTGTTGCGCCCGCTGCCGGACCATGCGCCGCTGCAGATCGAATACCCGGTGCTGCATTATCCCGACAAGATCCGCTCGCTGAACCTGGACAAGACGCCGGAGATCGCCGGCGTGCTGAACGGGATCAAGGGTCAGTACCTGATCTTTGACCGCGGAGTGCTGAATGTTCGCAAATTCAGCGCCTATATCGTCACCGTGGAGAGCTGAAGCCGGGGTCCGGCAGACTGCCACGCCATGGCT
>JBATKC010000172.1:0-2380 GCA_049669065.1 Gammaproteobacteria bacterium | reverse complement strand
TTTGCCAACAACATACTTGCCGATGACGAAAAGTATGTGGTTTACCTCAAGCCGGATCAGCTGAGCGGTCTGCCCGATTCCTTTGTTGAGTCGGCCGCGAGCGCAGCGAGCAAACGTGGCCGGGAAGGCGAGTACGCGGTCACCAACACGCGCTCATCCATGGATCCGTTCCTGACGTTTTCGAACGAACGCGCCCTGCGCGAGCAGGTCTGGCGCCATTACTATAGCCGCGGCGACAACGGCGATGAGCACGATAACAATGCGTTGATCGCCCGCATCCTGCAGCTGCGCCACGAGCGTTCGACGCTTCTCGGTTATGACAATTACGCGGCGTGGCGGCTGGAAGATCGCATGGCCGGGACGCCGGAAAGGGCGATGGAACTGCTGATGGATCTGTGGCCGGCCGCGGTCGCGCGCGCCGAGGAAGAGATCGGCGACATGCAGGCGCTGGCGCGCGCCGAAGGCGACGAGATATCGATCAGGCCCTGGGACTATCGCTTCTACGCGGAGAAGGTGCGCCGGGCGCGTTACGACATCGACTCGGAGGAAGTGAGACAATATCTGCAGCTCGACAAGCTGCGCGAGGCCATGTTCTACGTCGCCGCGGAATTGTTCGGATTCGACTTCATGCCGGTCCCCGCAGACTCGGTGCCGGTGTTCCATGACGACGTCCGGGTATGGGAAGTGCGTGCCAGCGACACCGGCGCGCTGATCGGACTCTGGTATCTGGACCCGTTCTCCCGACAGGGCAAGCGCTCCGGCGCCTGGGCGACCAGCTATCGTTCCCACGAAACCGTGCGCGGCAAGCCGGTGGTCCTCGCCTCGAACAATTCCAATTTTGTCCCCGGCGAGCCGGGCCAGCCGGTGCTGATCTCCTGGGATGACGCGCGCACGCTGTTCCATGAGTTTGGCCACGCGCTCCACACCTTGTCATCGCGAGTCAATTACCAGTCCCTGAACTGGGGTGTGCGCGATTTCACCGAGTTCCAGTCACAGCTGCTGGAACACTGGTTGATGACCGATCCGGTGATCGACAATTATCTGGTGAACGTCAACACCGGTGGACCGATCCCGCAGGATCTGGTTGAGCGGATCCGCCGCGCCGAGAGCTTTAATCAGGGCTTCGCCACCACCGAATATCTGGCATCGGCGCTGCTCGACCTGATGTTCCACACCTCTGATCCGACAGACCTCGACGCCGATGCCTTCGAACGCGCCTCGTTAGCCTTGCTGGGCATGCCCGATGCGATCGTGATGCGTCACCGCAGTCCGCACTTCGGCCACGCTTTCTCCAGCGAGGGCTACTCGGCCGGCTACTACGGGTATATCTGGGCCGATGTTTTGACCGCCGATGCGGCCGAAGCGTTTGCGGCGGCGCCCGGCGGTTTTTATGACCCGGCCCTCGCGCGCAAGCTGGTGGACAATCTGTTCGCCCCGCGCAATGCAGTGGATCCAGCGGAAGCTTATCGCGCGTTCCGCGGCCGTGACCCGGACAGCGACGCGCTAATGCGCGATCGGGGTTTCGGATCGTCGGACGACTGAGGGGTCAGATTCACGGAGCGGTTGATGGGTGCCGATCATGCTGCGGGGTCAACCGGCCCGGGCCAACTGGCCATGGAGACTGTTGTGTCGCCCTTCCGTGGTACGGCAATCAGCGCCGCTGTCAGCGTCGAGCGTCCCTCCGACTGGGGACGGATTCGGCCCTGCCTCGGGTCAGGCTCCGTCTGGCCTGGGATCGCGGGTCATTCGATCCGGCCGACCGCGGTTACGTTTGGCTGGAAATCACTCTGCTGGAGTTCGGCCAGGACCTCGACCCGGGTGGTGCGGACCGGTGGTGGCCACAGCGATGACCAATCTACGCAGCCCTTGCGGCGATCGCGCGCGCGCCAGCCGGAAATTGCGCCGTTGTCACGACTGACTTCGACGTCGTCGCATAGAAACGGCCAGTCCTCGCGGTGGGCGCCGGCGTGCTTCTCGCCGGCTACCTCGACCCCGTCTCGCGACCAGCGCCAGTGCAGCGGGGGTTTGAGCGTGAACTCGCCCTGGGTCCAGTGGATATCCAGATTCCAGTCTGCGCCGGGCTCGACCGCAAACTCGATCACGCTCGGGCTGACGGTCGTTAGATGATCCCATTCGTCGGGGTGCTTGCGTGGATCCGTCTGGGTGTGTAACTCGCGGGTGAGTCGCAGCGTGTGCGCCCCGGGGCTCACGCGCGCCTTGAACGGCACCGGTCCCCTGGCCGCGATGTTCCCCTGAGACTCGAACCGCGCGAGGAAATAACCGTCCAGATAGAGAAACAGATCGTGTTCCGGCCCTTCGAACCCGTCACCGATCATATCTTCGCTGACGCGGTACTCGACTGAAAAGTCGACCAGACAGC